>JAQGMQ010000165.1 GCA_028292305.1 Rhodoferax sp. | reverse complement strand
CCGTTCCACACACTCAACCCCGGCATGTACCTGCAGAACGGCAAGCCCACCCTGCTTTACGGCACGCAGGGTGCCGACGGCCAGCCCCAGACGCTGGCGGCGATCCTCACCCGCATGATCGACTACGGGCTCGACCCGGCCACGGCGCTGGCCAGGCCGCGCTTCCTGCTGGGCAAGACGTTTTCGGATGGGCGGGATTCGCTCAAGCTCGAAGAGGACGTGCCCGAGTCGGTGTTCGCCGAGCTGGCCCGGCGCGGGCACGAGATCAGCCGCGTCGCGGCGCAGAGCCCACTGATGGGGCATCCGGGGGCGATCCGGATTGATCCGGTGACCGGTGTGATGGCCGGGGCGCACGATCCGCGGAGTGATGGGCGGGCTTTGGGGTTGTGAGGTCGGTGTTGGTTGAAAATTCTTTTGGTGCCGAGCTTGTTGAATGGGCCCTGTTCGCCCGTTGCCTTTCGCCCTGCACTTGTTGAAGCACCCCCTACCGTTCGCCTTGAGCTTGTGGAAGGGTCTGATTCAAGTCGTCAAGCCTGCTTCATTCGTCAACGTCTGTTGATACCGCTGTCTGCGATCCTCCGCTGCCGCTGCGGATACCCTGCGGCGCCCGGATTCGGCGGGGTCAGAATACCGGACGCGTCGCCGCGCTCGCCACCGTCAGCATCTGCTGACTTGGTCCCTCGCCCGCACGCGGGCGAGGGAGCAATACCGGCACGGTAGCAAGCGCAGCGACGCGTCCGGTATCCGGTTCCCGAACCCCACCCCCTCTAAATGCGCCGAGGAGCGGAGGGTTTGGCGGATCAGGGCTGGCGTTGTTTGAGCGCAGCGAGTTTAGCCAGACCCCGCCAAACGTGAGCACCGCAGGTTCCCGCAGCGAAGCGTAGGGCGCAGTTAGTGGGGGCGCTTTCTTTGGGGCCCGTTTCTTGTGCGCACAAGAAAGGGGTCTCGCCCGCCGGTGCGACTACCGGCCAGCCGCGTCAACCAACGTTGACAAATCGAACCAGACCCATCGACAAGCTCAGGACAAACGGGATGCAAACGCCTTCCGACCGATCACGAACAGGACAAACACCTCGCCAATCCCATCAAGACCAGCGAACGTTCGACACCACTCCCTCACTACCCACCCATACACCCGCAACCCCACACTCAACGCACCCCTTTATCCCCCTGCACCGCCAAGCTCGCAAACGCCAGATCCGGCAGCGACAGCGTCGCCTCCGCCACATCCAGCAACCTGCGGTTCTGGTCCATGGACGTCTTCTGCAACATGCGAAAGGCAACATCCTCGTTGATCCCCAGCCGCGACATCAGCATGCCCTTCGCCCGGTCGATCACCTTGCGCTCGTTGAGCGTGCGGCGGGCCGTGTCGAGTTCGGCTTCCATGCCGGCCATGCGGGCCGACTGGGCCTGCAGCAGGTCGAGCAACGAGGCCGATTCGGCCCCGGCCGGCAGGGGCACGCGCTGCTGCTCGGCCTCGGGCAGGGTGGCGGCGTCGAAAAAGCGGTCGACGGCATGGGTGCGGGGCGGCGGGTTGTCGCGCAGGCGGCGCAGCAGACCCCGGGAGTCCTGCAGGTCCTGCTGGGCCTCCACGATGCGCGCCGCGCAGTCTTCGCGCAGCCGCTTCACCAATGCCACCTGCAGCAGCCAGAGTTCGTCCATGCGTTCGGTGCACACGTTGAACCAGGTGTCGCTGAGATTGCTGTCCAGCACGGCAGCCGGGCGGGCGGTGCACAAGGTACGCCGCAGGCGTTCCAGCCGGGCCACGCCGGGCACGAGTTGCTGTTCTTCCAAGCGTGCGCGCAGTGCCGGATCGGCGAACTCGGCGAACACCTGCAGGCTGCGTTCCTGGGCGTCGATCAAATGGACCACACGCTGCTGGTGGGCTTCGTCGACCTGGCCCGAGGCATACAGCAGCGCGCCCACCGCCCGCTCCTGGCCGGCCTCTTCCTGCGCCTGCACCAGATGCAAAAACGCGACCAGCAGACGCGATACGCTGGGCACCTGGGCGGCATCGGCCACCTGGAAGACCAGCTCGATCAGCCCGGCGATCAGGTGGCTGAACGCGGCGACCGAATCATGGGCACTCATGGCCTGCCGCTCGATCTGGGTGCGCAGCGCTGCCATCGCGTCCAGCCCCAGCAGCGCCCACGCCATCAGCGACAGGGTCTTGGCCGTCATGGCCTGCGCATGTTCGAGGTCGGCCGCCACCACTTCGCGCAGCCGCGCCTCGACCGGCCGGGCTTCGTCGACGAGTGTGCGGCGCATGTCCGCGAAACGCTGTCCCCTGGACGCCAGGTAGATGCTCGAAGCACCGCGCTCGCGCTGCAGGGCCTGGATCAACTGGCCGATCACATCGACCAGGTCGGCCTGGCTGGCGAGGTGGCGCACCGCGTCGATCTCGCGCTCCTTGGCCCGCAGCACGAGCGTGGAAGCAGACAAGGGCGCGGCCGGATCGGGCATGCTCAAACTCCTGATGACTGGGGTGATGAACTCTACCGTGGAATGCCGTGCGCCTCAGGCAAGCGACACGCTGACCCGGCCCCCGTCGATGCGCACGCCATGCGCCCGCACCGACTGCTCCGGCGCCTCCAGGCATTCGCCAGTGTGCAGGTCGAAGTGGTTCTTGTACAGCGGCGAGGCCACGACCACACGCTCGCCCAGGTTGCCCAGCAAGCCGCGCGACAACACGCTCGCTCCCGATTTGGGGTCGACGTTGTCGATGGCG
>JAQGMQ010000108.1 GCA_028292305.1 Rhodoferax sp. | reverse complement strand
CCACCCGGGCTGGGCAGCTTCACGCTGAGCCAGGTGCCTACCGATCTGCTGCGCTTCCGCCCCGAGATCCGCAGCGCCGAGGCCGAGGTGCTGAAGAACGCGGCCGAGCTCGGCAGCGCCACCGCCGAGCTGTACCCGCGGATCACACTCGGCGCGTCGCTGCTGTACGCCCACAACCTCACGCAGAACCGCCGCAGCAACAACGACAACCTGCTGGGCTTCGGCCCGCTGATCGACATTCCGCTGTTCGACTGGGGCCGCCGCCGCGCCGCCGTCGACGCGCAGAAGGAGGCGCTGGACGCCGCGCTGCTGGCCTACCGCCAGGCCGTGCTCGAAGCCGTGGGCGAGACCGAGTCGGCCTTGAGCAGCCTGCAGCAGTCCCGCGAACGCGACCAGCAACTGCGCATCGCCCAGGACGCGCTGCAGCGCCGGGTGCGTGACCAGGCCACGCTGGCCCGGCTGCACCTGGCCAGCACACTGGACGGCATGGCCGCCGAACGCAGCGCGCTGCAGGCCGCGATGGAGCTGGCTGCCGCGCAGGCGGCGCACACCCAGGCCTTCGTGGCGTTGTACAAATCGCTGGGTGGCGCGCCGCTGCCGGCCGAAGACGGCTCGGCGCCGTTCGTGGCGGTCGGTGCCGCGACCACCGGCAATGCAGCCAGGCCAGCCGGGGCGGCACCATGATCGCACTGGCCCGCAAGACCATCGTCCACGAATGGCGGCGCTTTGTACCGGCGGTGTTCGCGGTCGGTTTCTCGGGCGTGCTGCTGGCCGTGCAGGCCGGCCTGGTGATGGGCATCTTCGGCAGCGCGGCGGTCTATGTGACGGCCTCCTCGGCCGATCTGTGGGCCGGCTACCCCGGCACCCAGAGCGTGAACTTCGGCCGCGACATCGGCCCCGACGTCGAGATGCGTCTGCGCATGGACCCGGCCGTCGCCGAGGTCGAGCCCTACCTGTGGGTCGAAGGCGACTGGTACAACCAGCAGCGCAGCGGCGGCGGCGTACCGGTGTTCGTCTCCGGCATCCGCACCGGCCCCGACGCCATGATGTTCTCGCGCCTGCTGACCCCGCGCCTGCGCCAGCAGCTGCGCGAGCCGGGCGCGGTGATCGTCGACCGCGCCGACACCCAGCAGCTCGGCACCCCGGTGGGCGGCAGCGCCTGGCTCAATGGGCAGCATGTGCAGGTGGTGGCCGCCATCACCGGGCTGCGCGCGCTGGGTGGCGTCAACGTGCTGGCCTCGCCCGACACCGCCCGCCGCCTGCAAAGCAATGAAGCCGGTGCCGGCTCGACCTACTTTGTCGCGCGGCTGCGTGAGCCGGGCGATCCGGCCCAGGCCGCGGCAGCCAAGGGCCGGCTGACCGCCAGCGGCAACGCCAGCTTCGGGCCGTTCACGGTGTGGAGCGCCGACGAATTCGCCCGCCGTTCGCAGCTGTACTGGATGTTCGACACCGGCGCCGGTATCGCGGTGTTGTTCATGGCGGCCATCGTCTGCCTGGTGGGTGCGGTGGTCACCAGCCAGTCGCTGATGGCGGTGGTGGCCGGCTCGGCGCGTGAATACGCCATGCTCAACGCACTCGGCGCCAGCCTGCTGTCGCTGAGCCGCGTGGTGTTGGAACAGGCCTGCTGGATCGGCGGCCTGGGCCTGGTGCTCGGCGGCCTGACCAGCGGCCTGCTGCTGTGGCTTGCGGCGCAATACGACGTGCCGGTGGACATGAACCTGCCGGTCGCCCTGGGCTGCGCCGCGCTGGTGGCGAGCCTGGCGCTGGCCTCCGGGCTGGTGGCCATCCGCGGCCTGTTGCGCGCCGAACCGGCGATGTTGCTGCGATGACCACCCTGACGGCAATGACCGCGCCGACCCCGATGAACGAGCCAAGCCCACGCGCCATGCACGGCAAGCCGAACGCCATGCCGAATGCCACGCCGAATGCCACGCGGCAGGCCGGCGAAGGCGCGCCGATCAGCCTCGAGGCGCGGCAGGTCAGTAAATCCTTCCTGTCCGGCGTGGTGCGGCTGCACGTGCTGCAAAGCCTGTCGATTGCCATCCGCGCCGCCGAGCTGACGCTGATCTCCGGCCCTTCGGGCTGTGGCAAGAGCACGTTGCTGTCGCTGCTCAGCGGCCTGCAGTCGCCCGATGCCGGCCAGGCCTGGGCGCTCGGCCAGGACCTGGGCCGTTTGAACAAGCGCCAGCTGGAGCGGTTCCGGCTGCAGCACACGGGTTTCGTGTTCCAGGGCTTCAACCTGTTCCCGGCCCTCACCGCCCGCGAACAGGTGCAGTTGCCGCTCGGCTACCTGGGCCTGGACAACCGCGAATCGGCACGCCGCGCCATGCTGGCCCTCGACGAAGTCGGCATGGCGCAGCGCGCCGATGCGTATCCGGCCCAGCTGTCGGGCGGCGAAAAGCAGCGCGTGGCCATCGCCCGGGCGCTGGCCAAAGAGCCTCAACTGCTGTTCGCCGACGAACCGACCAGCGCGCTCGACGCCGACAACGGCCAGAAAATCATCGACATCCTGCACCGCATCGCCAGATCGCATGGCACCACGGTGCTATGCGTGAGCCACGACCCACGGGTCGTGCGGCATGCGGACCGGGTGCTGACGATGGAAGACGGAATGATCCGCAACGACTGGCTGCCATCGCGGGCGCCCGGCCTGGCCGATGTGCCGCCGCCAGCCAGAGCCCAGGAAATCCCCGCATGAACCCCACCCCATCGCCGCGCCCGCCGCTGCTTTTTCCCCTGGCCGGCCTGGCTGCGGCCCTGATAGCTGTGATGGCCCTGATGGCATTGCTGGTGGGTTGCTCCGACCACAACGGCAAGCCGATGTCGGCCATGGCCGCCACCACGGCGCCGGGCGCGGCCGGCAATGCGCCGCGCGAGCTGGCCATGGCCCGCGGCAAGGTCGAAGTCCAGGGCGGGCTGCTCGAGGTGATGGCCAGCCAGGACGGCGTGGTCGACAGCCTGGCCGTGAAGGAAGGCGACGAAGTGCACCGCGGCCAGGTGCTGCTGAAGCTGGCGCCCGAGCAGGCGCAGATGGAGGTCGACATGGCCCAGGCCGAGCTGCGGCTGCTGCAGGCGCGTCAACGGGTGCAGACATCGCGGCTGCCGGCGGCGCGCCTGATGGTGCAGCGCACTGGTGAGGCGGCCCGTGCCGGCGCGCTCGATCCACAGCGCGCCGACGAAGCGCTGCTGACGCAGCATGAAATCGAATCGGCCATTGCCGTCATCGAGGCCGAAGGCGCGGTGGCACGGCAGAAGCTGGCGCAGGCGCAGTACACCGTGCGCCGACAGACCCTGACCGCGCCCGTCGACGCCAGCGTGCTCAAGCTCGGCGTGCAAACCGGATCGCGCGTTTCCACCCAGGCCACGCGGCCGCTGCTGGTGCTGCTGCCGCACCGCCCGCTGATCGTGCGGGCCGAGCTCAACGAAACCTATCTGGCCAACGTGAAAGCCGGCACCCAGGCCACCATCAGCCTGGGCACCGATGCCGACGGCCCGGGTGGCACGCGCACGGCAGCGCTCACCGCGCGGGTGGTGCGGCTCAGCCCGAGCTTCAGCACCGGCCGGCTCGACGACGAATCCGGCGCGCGCGGCAGTCTGCGCGTGGTGGACTGTTTTCTTGAACTCGACCCGGCGGCCGCCTCCGGCCTGCGCCTGGGTCAGGATGTGAGGGTCAGCTTCCATGAATAAAGTCATTCCCATCAAAAGCGGTTTCGCCCCCCTGCGCGGCAGTGCGCCTGCGCAATGGATGGTGCAGTGCGACTTCGACGGCACCATCAGCGTCGACGACGTTACCGACACGCTGTTGCAGCGCTTTGGCCGGCCCGGTTGGCAGGCACTCGAGGACGCCTGGGAGTCTGGCGCCATCGGTTCGCGCGAATGCATGAAAGGCCAGGTGGCCCTGCTCGACATGAGCGCGGCCGAGCTCGACGCCCACCTCGACCAGTTGGCCATCGACCCGTATTTCGCGGGCTTCGCCCAGGCCGCGCAGGCCCGG
>JAQGMQ010000102.1 GCA_028292305.1 Rhodoferax sp. | reverse complement strand
CGGGTGGCGTTGTCGCTGAGCGCACCGCTGGTGCAGCGCTTCCGCCAGCGGCTGCCGCGCGCGGTGATCTCGGTGTCTGAAGGCCTGAGCCCGCACCTGCGCGAATGGCTGATCGCCGGGCGGCTCGACCTGGCGCTGCTGTTCGACCCGCCGGCATCGCCTCAAGTGAATTACCACCCGCTGATGGAAGAGTCGCTGGTGCTGGTGGCGCCGCCCACCGGTGCGGCGCTGCCACCGCGGGTGAGCCTGGCGGCGCTGGCCAACTACCCGATGATCCTGCCCAGCGCGCCGAATTCGATCCGCACCATGGTCGATGCGCTGCTGCGCCCGCGGCACATCGAGCTGCAGGTGCTGGCCGAAGTCGGCGGCGTGCAGACCGTGCTGTCGCTGGTGGCGCAGGGCATGGGCTGCACCATCCTGCCCGAAGGTGCGCTGGCGCTTGGCGAGCCCGGGCTGGGCTTGCGCCACACGCGCATCGGCCCGCCGGCCATCCGCAATATGCTGATGCTGGCCACGCCGCGCGCCGGGCCCACCAGCCGGCTGATGCGCGAGACCATCGACCTGCTGAAGGGCATGGATTTCGCGGCGCTGGGGCCGGCGCCCACGGTGCCGAAGAAGCCGAGGAAGCCGCGTGGCTGAGTCGGGCGTGTGGGTGGCACCGAGGCGCCGACCCGCCGGCTTTATTTGGGGTCGAAGTGGAATACGACCCGGTGGTCGGTGGCAAGGTCGTGCAGCAATGTGGCGGGCGACACGACGAACTCCGGCGTGCGCACGGGCAATGTGTAAGGGCTGAACACCGTGGCGACCGGCCGGCCTGCGACCCGGCAGTGCAGCGCGGTGTGGGTCGCCGAGTACTGCAGGAAGCGAGCGGCCGCAACGGCCGCCAGGAACTCGGCCAGGCTGCACTGCTCGGCCACCTCCAGCGACATGGCGAGTGGCCCCAACTGGTCGTCCTGCGCACAGCAGGCTTCTCGGTGTACGTCGATCTTCATGGTGGGCTTCCGGTGAGTTGTTTGCCGAGAATAGACGAAGCCGTGGCTGGCCGAGGGCTTCAGGCCGAGCCGGCTGAGCGCGCCGCAATTGCTGTCATGCTCAAGGCTTCATTTCACTGGACTCCTCATGCGCGTCAGTTGTTGCATTCTGGCCATCACGGCCGCCCTGGCCAGTGCCGCCTTGGCCCAGTCGCCCGCCAAGGCGGACGACGCCGTCTGTGCGGCGGAGCGAAGCGCCGTTGAACGCGACATGGAGCTTGCCCGGTCCAAAGGCCAGATGCTGCGCCGCCGGCAGCTTGCCGAACGGCTGGTCGCGCTGCAGGGCGGTTGCAAGGCCGTATCCGCCGACCAGAGCCGGGCGGCGAACATCGAAAGGCTGGAGCAGGAGGTGCGCGAGCTGCGCGAGGCGCTGGATGACGCGGAAGAGCAGTTGCGGAAGTTGAAGGGGGCGGCGCGCTGAGGGCACCACCCCTCCGCCTCACACCTTGAACGACGCCAGCACCGTCTTCGGAAACAATTCCTCCACGTCCAGCAGCCGGCTGCAGATGCCTTGCTCGAAGCCGTACCGGCAGTAGGCCGCCAGCGTGGTGCGGTTGATCATGCCGCCGACATCCGAGCCGATGCCATAGGGGAATGGGTCGTCGCCGAACAACGCTTTCATGCGTTGCATCGACTCCGCGGCCCAGGCGAACGGCGCGTGGGAGGCCGTCACGTCCGACAGCCGATCTACCGACTGGTTCTTGGCCTGGTTGAAGGCCTTGTACAGGTTCATGGCCAGCCAGGGGTGTTGGGTCAGCACCTCTTGCCTGACGGTGAGCATGTGCATGATGGGGAAGACGCGGGTGTCCTTGAAGTACTGTTCTTCCAGGGCCTGGTAGTTGGGCATCAGGCGTTCGATGCCTTTGCCCAGCGACTTCGGTGGGCGCGCCGACATCACCGCATCCAGTTCGCCGTCGAGCAGCATGTCGTTGAGGCACTTGCTCGGCACGCTCTGCAGGTGCAGGCCCTCGGGCAGATGGAGCGCCACCTTCTCCACACGCCCGGCCTGGTTCACGCCGGCCTGCACCCAGTCGATGCGGCGCAGGTCGAGGCCGACATAGTCGCTCAGGTAACCCCGTCCATAGATGCCGGCCGATTGCGCCCATTCGGGCACCCCCACCCGTTTGCCGACCAGGTCTTCGGGCCGGCGCACGGCGCTGCCTTCCTTCACATAGAACATGGAGTGGCGGAACGCGCGTGAGATGAAGACGGGCAAGGCCTGGATGCTGTCGTCGCCCTGCGCGCGGAAGGCGATGTATTTGCCGGACGACATCTCCGAGATGTCCCATTCCCGGTAGAAGGTGAAGCGGAAGAACAGCTCTTCGATGGGCAGGTTCTGCGTGCGCAGCAAGGCGCCTTCCACAGGCACGCTGCCATCGGTGATGTCCCGCGTGTGGTCGTAGGCGCCGATGGCCAGGCTCAAAGCTACTGGATTCATAGAGGTTCCGTTTTCCTTTTGTTTGTGTCTTTGCGTCGATCAGTCCGCGCGGATGTTGGCGGCCTTGATGACCTTGCCCCATTTTTCGAGCTCGACGCGGTTGTAGTTCACCAGTTCCTCGGGCGTGCTCGATGCGGGCTCCTGGCCTTGTTTGGCCAATTGCGCCTGGTAGTCGGGATCGGCGGTGAGCTGAACGATCGCGTCGTTCAGCCGCTGCACAATCGGCTTCGGCGTGCCGGCGGGCGCAAACAGGCCATACCACGCAGCGGTGTCGACGCCCTTGTAGCCCAGCTCGTCCAGCGTCGGAATTTCGGGCGCCGCCTCGAGCCGTTTGGGCGAGGTCACGGCCAGTGCCCGCAAGCGCCCGGCCCGCACGAAGGGCAGCGTCGAGACCACGCCGCCGAAGATCACTTGCGCATCACCGCCGATCACCGCCGTCGCCGCGGGGCTGCTGCCCTTGTACGGGATGTGCTGCATGCTGGTCTTGGTCGTCATCTTGAACAGCTCACCCGCGAGATGCAGCGGCGAGCCGTTGCCACCCGACGCGTAGTTCAACCGGTTCGGCTCGGCCTTGGCCAACGCGACCAGCTCGCCGACCGTCCTGACGGGCACCTCGGGGTTGACCACCAGCACCTGGTAGGCCTGGGCCACCAGGCCGATCGGCGCAAAGTCCTTGAGCGGGTCGAAGCCCACCGCACCCATGTTCGGCGTCATGGCCATGTTGGCGACAAAGGCCAGGATGAGGGTGTAGCCATCGGGCTTGGCGCGCGCGACCTGGGCGGTCCCGAGGTTGCCGTCCGCGCCGGGTTTGTTCTCGACCACCACCGGCTGGCCCAACACGGTCGACAGCCGTTGCGCCACCAGCCGGCCGAGCGCGTCGTTGCCACCGCCGGGCGGGTAGGGCACCACCATTCGGATGCTGTGGGAGGGATACACGTCAGCTGCCCACGAGGCAACCGGCAACGCGGCCATGCTCAACAAGGCCGACAGGGCCAATGCGCCGCTGCCAGCCAAACAGCGCCGCCGCAAGCTCGGGTTGTTCATTCTTGTCTCCGGATTCTCATTGCTCGACAGTCGTTCACTTCGGTGGTGTCGACTGGCCAAACTGAATCCTATAAAGAATTTTTGATTCCCTCTACGTTGATTATTGAATGCATATGAATGGCCTGTGCCTGCCGGGTTGCCCCGCGACGTCAGGTGCCGTCTTTCATTCCCCAAGTCGCGTTTGCCACGCTACCGTGAACGCGGGATGTTCGCATCAGCGCCGCACGCCGACACTCCACCAGTCGCGACTTTTCCGACGAACGATCCACTGGAGCAATGAATGGCCTCTTCGTTTTCAGAGCGCATGGCGGCAGCCCTGCTCACCTCTTTGCTTGCCGTGTCCTCTCACGCGATGGTGATCGACTTCTCCGGTGTGCAGGGCCACAACCCCTCGACACTCGTGCTGCCCACGGTCACCATCACAATCACAAGCGCCACTGGAACGATCCTGGTCGGGCAGGGCGCGGGCGACCAAGCCGATGGTTTCTGTTTTCTGCTCAATGGGTTTTGCCTCGCCGATGGGCGCATGGACTTCGCCAGCGCCGTGTCCAACCTGCACTTCGACTCGGATGGCGCTGCGGCGGGCGACTCGGCTTTCATCACAGCATTCGATGGCGCGACGTCCCTGGGATCGGTCACGGTCACAACCAACCGCAAGCTGGATTTCAGCAGCTTCGGCAACATCACCAGCCTTGTTTTTGACGACAGCTCGACGAACGGAGGCATTGCCTACTCGACCTTCGTGTTCGACCAAGCGGTGGTCGTCACCCCGCCCAACGGCGTGCCGGAACCCGGTTCGTTCGCACTGTTGGGTATGGGCCTGGCGGGTCTTGCGGTGATGCGCAGGCGCAGGCAGGGCTGATCGGCCCGGCGCACGATCGAACGTCAGATGGTCGAGGCGGCTCGCCTAAGGCTACGCTGAACAAGCGATCGATTTCAATGGACCGGGCTTGTTGATTTCAGAATGCGAGATGACGCCAGCGAATCACGCATCTGAGCCGG
>JAQGMQ010000074.1 GCA_028292305.1 Rhodoferax sp. | reverse complement strand
CCGGCCGCGATGCGATCAACTTCGCCACGCAGGCCAAACAGTTCGGTCTGCTCGACAAGGTCTTCACCGCGGGCGTCTCGTTCGTGACCGACAACACCGTCAAGACCCTGGGCGACACCTCGAAGGGTGTCTGGGGCGTCATCAACTACAGCTCGACCCTGGATACGCCAGCCAACAAGCAGTTCGTGGCCGACTGGGGCAAGAAATACCCAGGCACCGCACCCACCAACTTCGAGGGCGAAACCTACATCGCCATGCAGGTGCTGCTGCAGGCCGTGGACAAGGCCAAGAGCGTGAAGCCGGCCGATGTCAGCAAAGCCATGTCCGGCGGCTCGTTCAACACCATCCTCGGCCAGCAAATGCTGCGCAAGGAAGACAACCAGCTGATCGGCCCGAACTACTTCGGTTATGTGGGCCTGTCGGGCGGCTCGCTCAAGCCGATCATCACCATGTCGACACCGAGCAACGTGGCCACGCCCCCACCGGATGGCAACTGCAAGATGAAAACCCTGTGAACGGAGTCCGCACGTGATGACATCCAGAAGATTCGAAGGACGCGTGGCACTGGTCACGGGCGGCGCGGCGGGCATCGGCCGCGCGGTGGTCGACCGGCTGGTGCGCGAAGGCGCCCGCGTCGCCGTGTGGGACATCAACACCGCGGCGCTCGATGACTGCCGGCGAATGCATGGTGAAGACCGCACGCTGTGCCAGCAGGTCGACGTGGCCGATGAGGCCGCGGTGTCGGCCGCATGCGCCGCGGCGGCAAAACACTTCGGCAGGCTCGACATCCTGGTCAACGGCGCCGGCATCGTCGGACCCAACGGCCCGTTCTGGGAAACGACGCCCGACGCCTGGGACCGCGTCATCCGCGTCAACCTGCGGTCGGTCTTCCTGGTGTCGCGTGCAGCCATGGGCATGCTGATCGCCAACGGCTGGGGCCGCGTCGTGAACATTGCCTCCGTGACCGCGAACGAAGGCCCGCAGAATCTTTCGGCCTACGCCGCGTCCAAGGCCGCGGTCGTGGCGCTCACCAAGTCAATGGGCAAGGACTTGGCCACGACGGGCGTGGTGGTGAATGCCATTGCCCCGGCGCTGATTGCCACCGACCTGCTGAAACAACTGTCGCCTGAATACCTGGCCGCGGCGCTCGCCAGGATTCCGATGGGCCGCGCCGGCACGCTGGACGAGGCCGCCTCGCTGGTGTGCTGGCTGTGTTCCGAAGAATGCTCTTTCTCCACGGGCGCGGTGTATGACCTGTCCGGCGGCAGAGGGCTGTCCTGAACCTGTGCAGCACTGGAAAATCAGCATGCAACGTCTCGATGGAAAAGTAGCCCTGATCACCGGTGCCGGTGGCGGCCAGGGCGCGGAAGAGGCGCGCCTGTTTGCGCGCGAGGGCGCGGCCGTCGCCGTTTGCGACATCCAGTTCGACGCAGCCCGCGCAGTCTGCGAAGCCATCGTGGCGGAGGGTGGCGCCGCAGTGGCCCTGCACCTCGACGTCGCCGATGCGGCGGGCTGGCAACGCGCGGTCGACGCGGTCATGGCCTGGCGCGGCCGGCTAGACGTGCTGGTCAACAACGCCGGCATCATCCTGCGCACCGGCGTGGCCGCCACGCCGGTCGACCGATGGCGCCACCTGCTCGACATCAACCTGACCGGCGCCTTCCTGGGCATCCAGACCTGCGCGCCGCACATGAAAGCCGGCGGCCACGGCGGCTCGGTCATCAACATCTCGTCGATTGCCGGTCTGGCCGGCTACACCGACGTGGCCTATTCGGCCAGCAAATGGGGGCTGCGCGGCCTGACCAAAAGCGCCGCCATCGAACTGGCCGACGACGACATCCGGGTCAACGCAATCTGCCCCGGCTTGATCGTCACCCCGCTCAACGAAGGCGGTGCGCACCTGGCCCCGTTCAAGCGGATGATTCCGCTGGGCCGGGCGGGCACCACCGACGAAGTGGCCTCGCTGGCGCTCTTCCTGGCAAGCGACGACGCGCGCTACATCACCGGCGCCGACATCGCCATCGACGGCGGCTTCACGGCTGGCGCGGCAGCCCGGCGCATCGCACAGGAAAGCCGCACTACCGCCTGAGCACGCCTGCCCGGTCGCGCACCAACTTCACATGCGCGCGAGCATGCCGCCGTCGATGGCGATGGTCTGGCCGTTGATGAAACTGGCGGCCGATGAAACCAGAAACAGCACGACCGGCGCGATGTCATCGGTATTGGCCCAGCGGCCGCAGGGCACGGACTGTCGGATCAGGTCTTCGAACCCAGGCTTTTTTTGCAGCGCCTCGGTGAAATCGGTGCGCACGAAACCCGGCGCAATGGCATTGGTGTTGATGCCGTAGGCCGCATATTCCACCGCGAGTGCACGCGTGAAAGCCGCGATCGCGCCCTTGGCGGTGGCGTAGGCGCCGATGTTCGGCAAGGTCGCCTGGCCGGCCACGGAAGACATCATGACGATGCGCCCATAGCCGCGCTTGATCATCTCCGGGATGAAGGTCTGGGCGCAATTGAACGCGCCAGTGACGTGCACGTTCATCAGCCCGCTCCATTCCGCGGGCGTCATGTCGACCACCGGTTTGCGGTTCTGGTTGCCGGCGTTGCTGACCAAAATGTCGACCGACCACTCGGCGTCGATCAGCTGCTTCTGCGCCTGCTGCACCTGGTCGTTGCTGGACACATCGAAAGGCGCGGCGCGCGCCCGGATGCCTTCGGACACCAGCTCCCTGACCGCGGCTTCGCACACCGCGCCGTCGAGGTCGTTGACCACAATTTTCGCGCCGGCTCGGCCCAGTGCGCGCGCGATGGCGTTGCCGATGCCGCGCCCGGAGCCGGTGACCAGCGCCGTCTTGCCGTCGAGGTTGAAGGTTTGCTGCAGGTAGTTTTGCCGCATGGTTGGCTCCTTCAATGGCCGCTCTTGGCCAGGCCCTGCGGGCGCAGGTACAACACCGCCACCATCAGCAGAAGCGGGATCAGCGAC
>JAQGMQ010000058.1 GCA_028292305.1 Rhodoferax sp. | reverse complement strand
GAAATGCCGCGCATGGACGGCATCGATTTCCTGGGCCGGCTGATGCGCCTCAGGCCCATGCCGGTGGTGATGATCTCCACGCTGACCGACAAAGGCGCCGAGGTCACGATGCGGGCTCTGGAACTCGGCGCGGTCGATTTCGTCGCCAAGCCGCGCATCGGCCTGGCCAACGGCTTGAACGAGCTGGCCTCGCAGATCGTCGACAAGGTGCGTGTGGCCGCGGTGGCTAAATTCCGGCGGCCGCCGGCCTCACTGGGCGCCGCTTCTGGCGCGCCTGGAGCGGCTTCGGCACCGGCCGCGCCCCGGCCCGTCAACACCCTGATCGGCCGCATCTCGACCGAGAAGATGATCTGCATCGGCGCGTCGACGGGCGGCACCGAGGCGGTGAAGGAAATCCTGATGCACATGCCGGCCGACGCGCCGGCGATCGTCATCACACAACACATGCCGCCCGGCTTTACCACCAGCTTTGCGGCGCGGTTGAACGG
This sequence comes from Rhodoferax sp., assembly GCA_028292305.1. GTDB lineage: Bacteria > Pseudomonadota > Gammaproteobacteria > Burkholderiales > Burkholderiaceae_C > Rhodoferax_B. Next base: position 5,038 of record JAQGMQ010000058.1, on the reverse strand, counting down.
CCTGTGCCAGATCACGGTGAAGGAAGCCGCGCACGGCGAACGCATCCTGCCGGGCCACGCGTACATCGCTCCCGGCGGCAAGCAGTTCCGTGTGGACCGCAGCGGCGCGAACTACGTGGCGGTGGTGGAAGACACCGAGCCGGTGAACCGGCACAAGCCATCGGTGGAGGTACTATTCCTGTCGGCGGCCGCGGTGGTGGGGCGCAATGCCTACGGCATCATGCTGACCGGCATGGGCAACGACGGCGCCAAGGCGATGCGCGAGATGCGTGACAAGGGTAGCTACAACTTCGTGCAGGACGAAGCCAGCTGCGTGGTGTTCGGCATGCCGCGCGAGGCCATTGCCCACGGTGCGGCCGATGAAGTGCTGCCGCTCGACAAGATTGCCGGCGCCTTGCTGGCCAAGCTCGGCGCGAGCGGCGACCGGTTGCACAACCGCATCTGAGACCACGCGGCCTTATTGGCCGGGCGCGATCTACAGCATTTCTTCTGGCGCGAGCGGCCCCACCAGCTTCAGCAGCAGGCGCAGGCTCAAAGTGGCGTCTGGCTCGTTGGTGCTGTCGGGCAGCTTGCTGCCTTGTGGCGCGTGCCAGATGAGTGTGCCGTCTTTCGACTCGAGCCGGTAGGCACCGCCCTGCATGGTCGAATCGATCAGGCGCGTCGCTTGCTGGGCCAGCGCGGGGCTGCGCATCAGCAAGGCGACTTCGCTGTTTTGCAGTTCCGAGCGCAGGTCGAGGTTCATGGAGCCGATGACGACCACGCGCTCATCGAACACCACCGCCTTGGTGTGCAGGCTGGCCCGCGAGCCGCCCATCAGCCGGCCGGTATCCGAGCCGGTGACCGACAGGCTGCGGTCCGCGCTGCCGGAGCCGAAGGCCGAGCGGTCGCCTTCCTGCTCGGTGCGCATCTCATAGAGTTCCACACCGATGGCCAGCAGCCGTTCGCGGTAGCGTGCGTAGCCCGCATGGGCCAGTGGCGCGTCGTTGGAGGCGAGCGAATTGGTCAATACGCGGATGCGCACGCCGCGCGCCCGCATCGCTGCAAGCACGCCCATGACGCGGTCGCCCGGCACGAAATACGGCGACACGATCAACACATCGCGCCTGGCACGCTGCATCATGCCGAGCAGGCCGTCGACCAGCGTCGGCTCAGGGTCGGCCAGGTCGCCTTCGATCTTGCTGGGCTTGTCGGCCATCATGAGGGCGGGCGCCCAGGTCAGCGGCAACCGCTGCATGTCGAGCAGCGACGGCACGGCCAACGCGCCGAGCGGAGACGCCGCCATGGCTTCGGCGGTGGTGGCGGTGGCGCTGCCGGGTTGTCTCGCGGGCGCCGCTGGCGGACTTGGAGGCTGGGCTGGCGATGCTGGCGATGCTGACGGTGCATTGGGCGCATTCGCCAACAACGAGGCAGCCACTGGTGTGGAGGCATTCGAGTCGCTCGGCGACTGAGGTACGGTGGTCGGCGGCTTCTTTTTGAGCGCCGTGATTTCCTCTTGCTTCATCAAGGTCTGCACCGGGTAGGCCAACGGGTTGTTCCAGTAGCTGTCGAAGCTGCGCGACAAGTCGCGCACGATCGGCCCGGCGGCCAGCACATCCAGGTCGACGAAGTTGCTGTCCTGGCCCTGGCCGAAATAGGCGTCGCCGAGGTTGCGCCCGCCTGCAATGCCCAGAGTGTTGTCGGCGATGAACAGCTTGTTGTGCATGCGGCGCTGGGCTTGAGCCAGGTCGCCCATGGAGGCGACGATCCGGCCCATCAATGAGCTGCGCGAACCGGGCAGGGGGTTGAACAGGCGGATCGCGATGTTGGGCTCGAAGGCCAGCTGCAGCACCTGGGCGTCTGGCCCGACGGTGTGGAAGTCGTCCACCAGAATCCGCACACGCACACCACGTTGCGCAGCTTCACGCAGCCGCGCGATGATGAGGTCGGTGCTGGCGTCGGCGTGGATGGCGTAGTACTGCAGGTCGAGCGTCTTCTCGGCCGCTTCGACCAGCGCCAGGCGGCTGGTGTAAGCCCGCTCGGCACCGCTGAGCAGCCTGAAACCCGAATTTGCGCCGGCGTTGGCGGCAGCGGCCTGCGCTTTGACCAGGCGGCCCAGCGCGGTGGTTTCGGGCTCGGTGAGCGCCTGGCTCACCGGCCTGTCGACGTTGCTCGGAAGGCTGGCGCAACCGCTGAGGCCGGCCCAGGCCAGCGTCACCGCCAGGAGCCACCGCGTCAGCCCTGTTGGCCAGCCTGTCGTCCGATTGGCAGTAGCGGATTGGGAGCGTGACGGTGAAGTGGCAGGGTGCATGGTGCGGCCACTGTACTGCAGCGTTGTGCAGGTCAACTGTAGGCGCGCAGGCCTTTCAGGCGCACCTGTACCGCCCGCGTGCCGACGGTCGGCTCAGGCGCCCAGCAGTTCCCAGCGCTCCAGGGCTTGCAGCAGCAAGTCGTCGATTTCGCTGTTGCGCTGGCCTAGGGTGGCTGCACGGGAGGCGTCGCGCGCGTAGAGGCTGCCATCGGCCATTTCCGCGGCGATGGATTGCTGTTCTTTCTCCAGTGCGGAGATCTGCTGCGGCAAGGCTTCGAGTTCGCGTTGCTCCTTGTAGCTGAGCTTGCGGGTCTTTGCAGCAGGTGCGGGTGTCGGTGCGGCGGCAACCGGCAGGCCGCGCTTGTCGTCGCTGCGGGCCGGCGTATTCTTGCTGGCCGCTTCGGCCAGTGCCTTGGCCCGCTTGCTTTGGATGAGCCAGTCCTGCACGCTGCCTTCGTATTCGCGCCAGAAGCCGGGGCGCTCTTCAGGCTCGTGGGCAATGATGCTGGTGACCACGTTGTCCAGAAAGCTGCGGTCATGGCTGACCAGGAACACCGTGCCGTCGTAGTTTTGCAGCAGGTCTTCCAGCAGCTCGAGCGTGTCGATGTCCAGGTCGTTGGTGGGCTCGTCGAGCACCAGCACGTTGGCCGGCCGGGCAAACAGGCGCGCCAGCAACAACCGGTTGCGTTCGCCACCCGACAGGGAGCGCACGGGCGAGTTGGCGCGCGCAGGTGAAAACAGGAAGTCGCCGAGATAACTCTTGACGTGTTTGCGCTGGTTGCCGATCTCGATCCATTCGCTGCCGGGGCTGATGAAGTCTTCCAGCGTGGCGTCCAGGTCTAAGGCGTTTCGCATCTGGTCGAAATAGGCGACCTGCAGGTTGGCGCCTTGGCGGACCTTGCCGCTGTCGGGCTGGATCTCGCCGAGGATCAGCTTCAGAAGGGTGGTCTTGCCGGCACCGTTGGCGCCCAGCAGGCCCACCTTGTCGCCGCGCAGGATCACGTCGCTGAAGCCCTGCACGATCACCTTGTCGCCAAACGCCAGGCTGACGTCGGTGAGCTCAGCCACGATCTTGCCGCTGGACTGGCCAGAGGCGACGTCCAGGTTCACACTGCCCTGCGCATCGCGGCGCGCGGAGCGGTTGGCACGCAGCGCCTCCAGGCGGCCGATGCGGCTTTGGCTGCGGGTACGGCGCGCTTCCACACCCTTGCGCACCCAGATTTCTTCCTGGGCCAGCAACTTGTCGGCCTTGGCGGAGATCACCGCCTCCTGGGCCAATTGTTCTTCCTTCTGCAGCACGTATTGCTCGAAGTTGCCGGGGTAGGAGGTGAGCTTGCCGCGGTCGAGTTCCACGATGCGTGTTGCCACACGGTTCAGGAAGCTGCGGTCGTGGGTGATGGTGATGATGCTGCCCTTGAAGTCGACCAACAGGTCTTCCAGCCATTCGATGGAATCCAGGTCCAGATGGTTGGTGGGCTCGTCGAGCAGCAGCACGTCGGGCTTGGCGACCAGCGCCTGGGCCAGCGCGACGCGCTTCTTGGTTCCGCCGGAGAGGGTGCCCACAATGGCGTCCGCATCCAGATGCAGACGGTGCAGCGTTTCCTCGACGCGCTGTTCCCAGTTCCAGGCGTCATAGGCTTCAATTTGCGACTGCAGTTTGTCCAGGTCCACGCCGTCGGCGCCAGAGAGATACAACTCACGTATGGCGATGACCTCGGCCAGGCCTGCACTAGCCGACACGAATACGGTTGCGTCCGAATCGAGCGACGGCTCCTGCGCAACGTAGGAGATGCGCAGGTTCTGCTGGACATGCATGGAACCATCGTCGGGCTTCTCAAGTCCCCCGAGGATCTTGAGCAGGGACGACTTGCCCGCGCCGTTGCGGCCGATCAGGCCCACGCGCTCCGTGGTTTCGAGTGAAAAAGTGGCCTTGTCGAGAAGGGCGACGTGTCCAAAAGCCAGCTGGGCGTCGAGTAGGGTGATAAGTGACATTTGCCTGCGATTATCCGGCGGCGGCTGAGTCTCTTGTTAGATAGGGTTGCGCGCCTCCGCTTGGAGGATGGCTGCCCGGCGCCAGCCGGGCAGTCTTCTGCCTCCGGCTGTTCGGTTTTTTGCATCCGGCTTGCGCGGTCTGCAAAAAGGGTGTTATAGTCGATGGCTCAGCTGATGACGACCAAGTCGAAGTCAGCTGGTGAGTTGGTAGCGAGGGTTGAGGGGTCTGAAGGGTGCTGGAGGAGGTTGCTGCAAGGCGCTTTCGTTCGGTGTTCTGGAAGGCAGTCTGGTTGGAAATAGCGAATCAAAAAAGATTTCGAAATTTCTGAAAAGCGACTCAAAACTCGGTATATAATTCAAGGCTGCGCTGATCACAGCGCGCTGATAGAAGAAGGGGTTAGCCAGATGCGAATCTGGTTGGCTTCTTCGGACGGTTCCTTAAAAATATACAGCCGATAAGCGTGGGCGTTTGAGTGAGATTGCCAAGTTCTTCGGAACTAGTGCTAGTCACTATAAACGCTCATGAAAATAGATGTGAAATCGAACTGGTCGCAAGGCTGGTTTTGGTTTCGCGTCGATTCCAAATGAGTGGCTCCTGGCGGTAACAGTCAGGGGCAAAGAAAATCAAGATCGAACTATAGAGTTTGATCCTGGCTCAGATTGAACGCTGGCGGCATGCCTTACACATGCAAGTCGAACGGCAGCACGGGAGCAATCCTGGTGGCGAGTGGCGAACGGGTGAGTAATATATCGGAACGT
>JAQGMQ010000038.1 GCA_028292305.1 Rhodoferax sp. | reverse complement strand
GAAGGTGCCGCCGCCCAGGTCGTAGACGGCGTAGACGCCTTCGCTGGCGTTGTCGAGCACGTAGGCAATGGCGGCAGCAGTGGGTTCTTTGATCAGGCGCAGCACGTTCAGGCCGGCCAGTTGCGCGGCGTCCTTGGTGGCCTGGCGCTGGGCCTCGTCGAAGTAGGCGGGCACGGTGATCACCACGCCGTACAGGTCGTCGTTGAAGCTGTCTTCGGCGCGGTAACGCAACGTGGCCAGGATCTCGGCGCTGATCTCGACCGGCGATTTTTCGCCCTGCACGGTTTGCAGGCCGACCATGCCCGGCTTGTCGACGAACACATACGGCAGCTTCTCGCGCTGGGCGATGTCGGCCAGGCCGCGGCCCATGAACCGCTTGGCCGAGGCGATGGTGTTCTCGGGGTCGGTGGCCTGCGCGGCCAGCGCGTCCCAGCCGATCTGGCGCTTGTTGTCCGGCAGGTAACGCACCACGCTGGGCAGGATCACCCGGCCCTGCGCGTCGGGCAGGCACTCAGCCACGCCGCTGCGCACGGCGGCGACCAGCGAATGCGTGGTGCCGAGGTCGATGCCCACGGCGATGCGCCGCGTGTGCGGATCGGGCGCTTGCCCGGGTTCGGAAATTTGGAGGAGCGCCATGGCGTTGGAATTGTTCTGCTGAAAAAAGGCGGGGGCCTTATTGTCCGTCGTCCACCTTGGCGTCGATGCGGTCGGCGATGTCGGACTTGAATCGTTCGATGAACATCAGCGTGCGCACCTGCTGTGCCGCGGCGGGGAAATCATGCGCGGTGTCGAGCAGCGCTTCGATGCCCTGCAGCGCCGCCTGGCGCGCCGTGCGCACCTCGGCTTGCAGCGCTTCGAGTTCGGCCGACGTGGTGGCCTCGTCGAGCGCTTCTCGCCATTCCATCTGCTGCATCAGGAACGCGCCCGGCATGGCGGTGTTGTTCTCGGCGTTGATGGGGGCGCCGTTCAACTCGCACAGGTAGGCGGCGCGCTTCAACGGGTCCTTCAGGCGTTGCCAGGCTTCGTTGATGCGCACCGACCACTGCATGGCCACGCGTTGCGCCGCGCCGGCCTGGGCCGCGAATTTGTCGGGGTGGGCTTCGCGCTGCATTTCTTTCCAGCGCGCTTCCATGGCGGCGCGGTCCTGCGCGAAACGCGGCGGGATGTCGAACAGTTCGAAGTCGTTGGATTGCAGGTTCATTAACATCAAGACCACATGAAAAAACCGCCGGCACGCAGCGCGCGGGCGGTTCCGTTGCCGACAGGCATCTCGCTCAGACCCTGAAGCTTTCTCCGCAGCCGCACTTGTCGCGTTCGTTCGGGTTCTCGAACTTGAAGCCTTCGTTCAGGCCTTCGCGCACGAAGTCGAGCTGCGTGCCGTCGATGTAGGCCAGGCTCTTCGGGTCGACCAGCACCTTGACGCCGTGGTCCTCGAAGACGATGTCTTCCGGCGCCAGTTCGTCCACGTATTCGAGCTTGTAGGCCAGGCCGGAGCAGCCGGTGGTCTTGACGCCGAGCCGCACGCCCACACCCTTGCCACGTTTGGACAAGTAGCGGGTCACATGCCGCGCCGCGGCTTCGGTGAGCGTGACCGCCATTTCAGTGCGCCGTTTCAGCCACCGCTGCCGCTGCTGGTGTGGCCAGCGCGGCATGGCGCTGCTTGTAGTCATTGACCGCGGCCTTGATCGCGTCTTCGGCCAGGATGGAGCAATGGATCTTGACCGGCGGCAGCGCCAGTTCTTCGGCGATTTCGCTGTTCTTCAAAGCGGCAGCCTGGTCGAGCGTCTTGCCCTTGACCCACTCGGTCACGAGCGAGCTGGAGGCGATGGCCGAACCGCAGCCGTAGGTCTTGAAACGTGCGTCTTCGATCACGCCGGTGAGCGGGTTGACCTTGATCTGCAGCTTCATCACGTCGCCGCAGGCCGGTGCGCCGACCATGCCGGTGCCTACCGTGTCGTCGCCCTTGTCGAACGAGCCCACGTTGCGTGGGTTTTCATAGTGGTCGACTACTTTTTCGGAATAAGCCATGGTGTTTACCTCTTAATCTGCTGCGGCCGGGGAACCGCCGGTTTTTGAAATTTTAATGAGCCGACCACTGGATGGTGCTGATGTCGATGCCGTCCTTGTACATCTCCCACAGCGGGCTCAGCTCGCGCAGCTTGGCCACGTTGACCTTGATGGTGTCGACGGCATAGTCGATGTCGGCCTCGGTCGTCCAGCGGCCGATGGTCATGCGCAGGCTGCTGTGGGCCAGTTCGTCGCTGCGGCCGAGGGCGCGCAGCACATAGCTGGGCTCCAGGCTGGCCGAAGTGCAGGCCGAGCCCGACGACACCGCCAGGCCCTTGATGCCCATGATCAGCGACTCGCCTTCAACGTAGTTGAAGCTGATGTTCAGGTTGTGCGGCACACGCTTTTCGAGGTGGCCGTTGACGAACACCTGCTCGACGTCCTTCAGGCCATTGAGCATGCGGTCGTGCAGCGCCTGGATGCGGGCGTTCTCGACGGTCATCTCTTCCTTGGCGATGCGGTAGGCCTCGCCCATGCCGACGATCTGGTGCGTGGGCAGGGTGCCCGAACGCATGCCACGCTCGTGGCCGCCGCCGTGCATTTGCGCTTCGATGCGGATGCGTGGCTTGCGGCGCACGAACAGCGCGCCGATGCCCTTGGGGCCATAGGTTTTGTGCGAGGTCAGGCTCATCAGGTCGACCGGCAGCGTGGCCAGATCGAATGCGACACGGCCCGTGGCCTGCGCGGCGTCGACATGGAAGATCACGCCCTTTTCGCGGCAGATGGCGCCGAGGGCGGCGATGTCCTGAATCACGCCGATCTCGTTGTTGACGAACATCACGCTCGCCAGGATGGTGTCGGGGCGGATCGCGGCCTTGAACACGTCCAGATCGACCAGGCCGTCGGCCAATACGTCGAGGTAAGTGACTTCGAAGCCTTGGCGTTCGAGCTCACGGCAGGTGTCGAGCACCGCCTTGTGCTCGGTCTTCACCGTGATGATGTGTTTGCCCTTGGTCTTGTAGAAATTGGCCGCGCCCTTGAGTGCCAGGTTGTTGGACTCGGTGGCGCCGGAGGTCCAGACGATCTCGCGCGGGTCGGCGCCGATCAAGGCCGCCACCTGTTCACGGGCCTTTTCGACCGCCGCTTCGGCTTCCCAACCCCAGGCATGGCTGCGTGATGCGGGGTTGCCGAAGTGTTCGCGCAACCACGGGATCATGGCGTCGACCACGCGCTCGTCGCACGGGTTGGTGGCGCTGTAGTCCATGTAGATCGGGAAATGCGGCGTTTCCGCATTCAGCGAAGTGGTTGGGCTCATGTCGGGCGGGGTCATGTCCATTGGCTAGCTCTCGAAAATCGGAAATAGGGCTGGCTTGAAAAGCCGGCGCGGGCGCTGCTTGCCCACGGCCTGGCTGCTTTCAACACACAAAAGTTACATCGACGAATACCAGAACTAAATTGTCGGGTATTCTAAAAGACCTTGCCGCGAACATGACTTGCCAGACGAAACCGCCTGCCCCGAAACGCGGCCGCCCACTCAGGATTTGGCGAAGACGTTGCCCAGTGCAAACACCGAGTTGGGCGCGTTGATGCGGATCGGCTTGACGACGGGCATGCTGGAGATGGCACGCTTGATCATCGGCTTGTTTTCGATCTGCACGCCCTTGGCGAGTTGTTCGTCGACCAGCTTCTGCAGGCTCACGGAATCGAGGAATTCGACCATGCGCGCGTTCAGCGAGGCCCACAGCTCGTGGGTCATGCAGCGGCCGGCTTCGCCCAGGCAGTTTTCCTTGCCGCCGCACTGCGTGGCGTCGATGGGCTCGTCGACCGAGACGATGATGTCGGCCACGGTGATGTCGGCCGCCTTGCGGCCCAGCGTGTAGCCGCCGCCCGGGCCACGGGTGGACTCCACGAGGTCATGCCGGCGCAGTTTGCCGAACAGCTGCTCGAGGTAGGAGAGAGAAATTTGCTGCCGTTGGCTGATCGCCGCCAAGGTCACCGGACCGTTGTTCTGGCGCAGGGCCAGGTCAATCATCGCTGTGACCGCAAAACGGCCTTTGGTTGTGAGACGCATCGCAGCTCCTTTTGTTCGCTTAACCTAACGTTGATGGCCCAGTTCGCTCATGGATCGTGTCCTGAACGAATCGGGGTGTTTTCCTCCAGCTATCTGCCGCCATAACTGGCCGGTTCAAGCCCTCAACGACTGGGTTCTTATGGGTCTGTGCCAATTATAGCACAAGACCCATCAAATCGCTCGGGTACTAAACCAACCGGTCGCATTTTATTCCAAGCGGTAATTTTGACCGTTTTGAAAGCCGCACTGCCCTTGCAAGCGACCGCCGTATGTGGCGCTTCAGGGTTTGGACAACAACACCACGTTGTCGGTTCCCGAAGCCCCGAAAGCTTGGGTTTTCAGCTGTGTGAGCTGGTCGCGCACTCTGGCGGCCTGCTCGAACTCGAGGTTGCGGGCGTGGTCGAGCATGGCCTTTTCCAGGCGCTTGATTTCGCGGGCGATGTCCTTCTCGCTCATGTCTTCGACCTTGGCCCGGCGCAGCGCTTCCTGCTCGAGCTTTTCAGCCTCGCGGCCCGATTTCTCGCTGTAGACGCCGTCAATCAGGTCTTTCACCTGCTTGACAATACTGCGCGGCGTGATGCCAAGCGCGAGGTTGTGCGCGATCTGCCGCGCGCGGCGCCGCTCGGTCTCGTCGATGGCGCGTTTCATCGAATCGGTGATCTTGTCGGCGTAAAGGATGGCCCGACCATTCAGATTGCGGGCCGCGCGGCCGA
>JAQGMQ010000011.1 GCA_028292305.1 Rhodoferax sp. | reverse complement strand
CCGCCCGTCATGATGCTCAGCACACCCGGCGGGAAGATGCCGTCGATCAGCTCCATGAAGCGGTAGGCCGACAACGGCGCCTGGTACGGCGGCTTCATGATGACGGTGTTGCCGGCCGCCAGCGGCGCCGCGCTCTTGGCGGCGGTGAACATCAGCGGGTGGTTGTAGGCCACGATGCGGCCCACCACGCCGAAGGGTTCGCGCACCGACAGATTCACCACGCCATCGCCCATCGGCATCGTGTCGCCCTTGAGTTCGGTGACCAGCCCGGCGAAGAAGTCGAACTGCGCCGCGGCGTTGAGCACGTCGCGGGTCATCTCGGCAATCGGGTTGCCGCAGTTGATGGCGTCGATCATCGCCAGGTCGGAGGCGTTCGCGCGCAGCACCACGGCCACCTTGCGCAGCATGGCGGCGCGCTCGGCGGGCTTGGTGCGGCTCCAGCCCACGAAAGCCTGCCTGGCGGCGGCTACCGCAGCGTCGATATCGGCGGTGTTGGCTTCGGCGCAAGGGCCGAGCGACGCGCCGGTGCCCGGGTTCATGGTGTCGACGTAACCGCCCTCTGGACGGTGCCAGGCGCCGCCGTAGTAGAGGTCGCGTTTCCTCGGCAACACATCGTCCGCGGTGGTGGCTGGCTGGCTGCGTTCCTGAAGTCCGGTCGTCATGTCTGCTCCTGTTGTCAGTGGGGCAGATCGTAGGCAGGCTGGCTGCGGCGGTCCAATGGATTGGCCGCATGTGCCGAATGGACGCCGTCAATACCGAACCGTGCGCCGGTGGCGGCGCCTCGATGCAGATCAACCCCGGGCTGGCAGCTCGGTCACTTCCTTGGCGCGGTAACTCTGCGCGCACAGGTCGCGAAACCACTGGTTCGCCGGGTCGCGGTGCATGCGTGTGTGCCACTGGATGCAGAGGTCGAATTTGGGCAGCTCGAACGGCAAGGGCAGCACCCGCACCTCGGCGAGTTGCCGCATCGCCACCGCCAGGCCGACCGGCGCGGTGAGGATCAAATCACAGCCCGCCACGGTGCTGGCCAGGCCGCTCCAGTACGGCACCGACAGCCCGATGTGGCGCTTGATGCCGCGCGATGAAAACTGCGTCTCCAGCAACTGGTCGAGGATCGAATGGATCGCCACCGCCGGGTGGTAGCTGACGTGCACGGCGTCCAGGTATTGCGCGCTGCTCAAGGTCTCGCCAATCACCGGATGCGACTTGCTGACCACGCAAGCCCAGCTCTCCGAGAACAGCGACTGCCGGTGAAAGTCCGCGCCCAGATCGGGCAGGAAACCCATCGCCAGATCCAGCTCGCCGTTGACCATGGCTTCCTTGGCTTCGCGCAGCGGAAGGGCCACGTTTTCCAGGTGCACGCCCGGCGCATCGCGGCGCAGGCGGGCGACCAGCGCCGGCATGTGCACCAGCTGCGCGATGTCGCTCATCAACACCCGCAGCGTGCGCCGCGCGGTGGCGGGCTCGAAGCTCTGGGTGCGCTGCAAGGTGGCGCGCAGTTGGTCGAGCGTCCCACGGATCGGCAGCTCGAGCTCCATCGCCAATGCCGACGGCTCCATGCCGCGCGGCGTGCGCACGAAGAGCGGGTCGCCCAGCGCATCACGCAGGCGTTGCAACGAGTTGCTGGTGGCCGACTGCGACAGGCCCAGCTTTTCGCCGGCCTGGGTCACGCTGCGCGTGCGCATCACGGCATCGAAGACGAGCAGCAGGTTCAGGTCGAGGGTGTTGAAGTTCACCTACGTGCCTGTGGTCGAGTCGTTGCTCAGGCGATCTTGCCGAGCAGCAAATACTCCATCAGCGCCTTTTGCACATGCATGCGGTTTTCGGCTTCGTCCCACACCACCGACTGCGGGCCGTCGATGACATCGGCTTCCACCTCTTCACCGCGGTGCGCCGGCAGGCAGTGCATGAACAGCGCATCGGGCTTGGCCGCACGCATCATGTCGGTGTCGACGCACCAGTCGGCAAAGGCCAGCCTGCGGGCGTCGTTCTCGGCCTCATAACCCATGCTGGTCCAGACGTCGGTGGTCACCAGGTCGGCACCGGCGCAGGCCAGCATCGGGTCCTTGAAGACCTGGTAGCTGTCGGACGAACGGATGCCGGCGATCGACTGGTCGACCTCGTAACCGCTCGGCGTGCTCAGGTGCACCTTGAAGCCGAGGATCTCGGACGCCTGCAACCAGGTATTGGCCATGTTGTTGCCGTCGCCCACCCAGGCCACCACCTTGCCCTGGATCAAACCGCGGTGTTCGATGTAGGTGAAGATGTCGGCCAGGATCTGGCAGGGGTGGAACTCGTTGGTCAGGCCGTTCATGACCGGCACCCGCGAGTGTTCGGCGAAGCGTTCGATCTTGTCCTGCCCGAAGGTGCGGATCATCACCAGATCGACCATGCGGCTGATGACCTTGGCGCTGTCTTCGATCGGCTCGGCGCGGCCCAGCTGGCTGTCGCCGGTGGTGAGGTGCACCACCGAGCCGCCCAACTGGTACATGCCGGCTTCGAAGCTCACGCGGGTGCGCGTGGAGGCCTTCTCGAAGATCATCGCCAGCGTGCGGTCCACCAGCGAATGGTGCTTCTCGTAGGTCTTGAACTTCTTCTTGATGAAGGCCGCCCGTTCGAACACGTAGGCGTATTCGTCCGCCGTGAAATCGCTGAACTGCAGGTAGTGCCGGATCGGCTTGTCGGCCGTCATGGCGCCACAGGCTCCGCGAGGAACTGCTGCACCAGCGGGCACACGATGGCCACGATCTCGTCGGCTTCGGCCAGGCTCAGAATCAACGGCGGCACCAGGCGGATCACGCTGTCGGCCGTCACGCTCATCAGCAAGCCCTGCTCGGCCGCGCGCTGCGTCAACACGCCGCAGGGGCGGTCGAGCTCGATGCCGAGCATCAGGCCCTGGCCGCGGATATCCTTCACCCCGGGCAAGCTGCTGAGCTGTTTGGCGAACGCCGCCTTCAGGTGGGCACCGACCACGGCCGCGTTTTCCAGCAGGCCTTCTTCCTCGATGATCTTGATGGTTTCGACACCGGCGCGCATGGCCAGCGGGTTGCCGCCGAAAGTGGTGCCATGGTTGCCCGGCTGGAAGATGTCGGCGGCCCTGGGGCCGGCCACCACCGCGCCGATCGGCACGCCCGAGCCCAGGCCCTTGGCCAGCGGCATCACATCAGGCTGGATGCCGGCCCACTGGTGCGCGAACCACTTGCCGGTGCGTCCCATGCCGCACTGCACCTCGTCGATCATCAGCAGCCAGTCGCGCTCGTCGAATTACTTGCGGATCTGCTGCAGGTAGTCGATGCGCATGGCGTTGATGCCGCCTTCGCGCTGTATGGTTTCGAAGAACTGGGCCACGTCGTTCGGTTTGCCTTCGGTGGCCTACTGGATGGCCTCGATGTCGTTGAGCGGCACGCGGATGAAGCCCTCGACCAGCGGGCCGAAGCCCTTCTGGTCCTTGGGGTTGCCGGTGGCCGACAGCGTGGCGATCGAGCGGCCATGGAAGGCGGCT
>JAQGMQ010000002.1 GCA_028292305.1 Rhodoferax sp. | reverse complement strand
TGCTGCGCTTCCTGCTGGGCGTGGCCGAGGCGGGCTTCTTTCCTGGCGTCATCTACTTCATGACGCAGTGGTTTCCGGTGCAGGCACGCACCCGGGCCATGGGGCTGTTCTACTTCGGCGCGCCGCTGGCCTTCATCTTCGGCAGCCCGTTGTCGGGTCTGCTGCTCGAGATGCATGGCGCGTTCGGCCTGAAGGGCTGGCAGTGGATGTTCCTGATCGAAGGCCTGCTGGCCTCGGTGGTCGGTGTCTGGGCCTTCTGGTACCTGGACAACCGGCCCGAAGAGGCGCAGTGGCTCACGCCGGCCGAGCGCCGCACGCTGGCCGATGCAATTGCCTCCGAGAACCAGCACAAGGCCGCGCACGGGCCGCACAGCGTGATGTCGGCGCTGCTCAACGGCAAGGTGTTGTTCCTGGCGGGCATCTACTTCCTGATCCAGCTCAGCGTCTATGGCGTGGTGTTCTACCTGCCGACCCAGGTGGCCACGCTGCTGGGCAAGAAGGTCGGGCTCGAGGTCGGCCTGGTCACGGCCATACCCTGGGTCTGCGCACTGGTGGCCACCTATTTCATTCCGCGCCTGGCCGAGCGGCGCCGGCAACCCGCGGGCTATGCCTGCGCGACCCTGGTGGTGTGCGCGGCGGGCATTGCGCTGTCGGTGGCATCGGCCTCGCCCTTGTTGTCGCTGGTGGCGCTGTGTTTCGCGGCCGCGGGTTTCATCGCGGTGCAACCGCTGTTCTGGACCTTCCCCACGGCCTACCTCGGCGGCGCGGCCGCGGCCGGCGGCATTGCGCTGATCAATTCCATCGGCTCGCTCGGCGGCTTCTTCGCACCCAACGTCAAGACCTGGGCCGAACAGGCCTTTGCCTCGCCGAACGCCGGCCTGTACCTGCTGGCCGGCACCACGCTGATCGGCGCCTTGCTGTTCCTCACCTTGCGCCAGCGCCAGTTCCGCGCGCTGGCCGCCACCCCCCAGACCACCTGAACCAGGTGTACCCAGCAAACGGAGAGCTTCCATGAGCATGCCAACCATCAAACACGTGCGCGCCTTCACGGTGCGTGGCGGCGGCGCCGACTACCACGACCAGGGCGAAGGCCACTGGATCGACGACCACATCGCCACGCCGATGAGCAAGTACCCGGCCTACCGGCAAAGCCGCCAGAGCTTCGGCCTGAACGTGCTCGGCACGCTGGTGGTGGAGATCGAGGCCAGCGACGGCACGGTGGGTTTCTCGGTGACCACCGGCGGTGAGATCGCCTGCTGGATCGTCGAGAAACACCTGGCGCGTTTCATCGAAGGCCAGCGCGTCACCGACATCGAGAAGATCTGGGACCAGATGTACCAGTCCACGCTGTTCTACGGCCGCAAGGGCATCGTCATCAACACCATTTCGGGGGTCGACCTGGCGCTGTGGGACCTGCTGGCCAAGGTGCGCAAGGAGCCGGTGCACCAGCTGCTCGGCGGCCCGGTGCGCGACGAACTGCAGTTCTATGCCACCGGCGCGCGGCCCGACCTGGCGCAGAAGATGGGCTTCATCGGCGGCAAGATGCCGCTGCACCACGCACCCGCCGAGGGCCAGGAAGGCCTGGCCAGGAACCTGGCGATGCTGGGCGACATGCGCGAACGCGTCGGCCCCGATTTCTGGCTCATGCTCGACTGCTGGATGAGCCTGGACGTGGACTACGCTACCCGCCTGGCCACGGCCGCGCGCAACGAGTTCGGCCTGAAGTGGATCGAGGAGGCGCTGCCCCCGGACGACTACTGGGGTTATGCCGAGCTGCGCCGCAACGTGCCGCGCGGCCTGCTGGTGAGCACCGGCGAACACGAGGCCACGCGCTGGGGCTTTCGCCTGCTGCTGGAGATGGAATGCTGCGACATCCTGCAGCCCGACGTGGGCTGGTGTGGCGGCATCACCGAGCTGGTCAAGATCTCGGCCCTGGCCGATGCCCACGGCAAGATGGTGGTGCCGCACGGCTCGTCGGTCTACAGCTACCACTTCGTGATCACGCGGCACAACAGCCCCTTCGCCGAGTTCCTGATGATGGCGCCCAAGGCCGACGAAGTGGTGCCGATGTTCCACCCGCAGCTGCTGGATGAACCCGTGCCGGTGAACGGCCGCATGAAAGCCTCGGCACTGGACGCACCCGGCTTCGGTGTGCGGCTGAACCCGGAGCTGGCGCTGCACCGGCCGTATCCGCGCTGAGCGCATGGCCCCGCACCGCCGTTCACGCCGCCTGTTTGACCAGGATCGACGGCCCCCTGGTCTTCAACAGGTCGACGATGCGCTGCGCGGCCGGCGACAGCTCGCCGGCGCGGCGCACCGTGACGCCGAGCTTGCGCCGCAGCGTGGTGGCTTCGAGCTGCACCTCCTTCAGCCGGTCGCCCCGCTGAAAATCGAGCGTGTGCCTGGAGACGAAGCTCAGCAGGTGGGTCCGCGCGATCATGCGCGGCAGCAGCGCGATCGAACTGGCTTCGATCTGCACACCCGGCATGGCCAGCCCCTTGGTTGAGAAGGCCATGTCGAGCCAC
>JAQGMQ010000083.1 GCA_028292305.1 Rhodoferax sp. | reverse complement strand
CGTCGTTCACTTCAAGCAGCTGCTCCTCGGTGGCGTCCATGATCGCGTCGAGCTTGCCGAAGTGCTTGGCCAGGTCCTTGGCCGTGCTCTCGCCCACATGGCGAATGCCCAGGCCGAACAGAAAGCGCGGCAGCGTGGTTTTTTTCGAGGCTTCCAGCGCATCGACGAGGTTCTTGGCCGATTTCTCGGCCATGCGGTCCAGGCCCGCCAGCGTCGTGAAGCCGAGCTTGTAGAGATCGGGCAAGGTGCGGATCAGGTTCGCGTCGACCAGTTGCTCGACCAGCTTGTCGCCCAGGCCATCGACGTCGACCGCGCGCCGCGCCGCGAAATGCAGGATGGCTTCCTTGCGCTGCGCCGCGCAGAACAGGCCGCCCGTGCATCGGTGGTTGACTTCGCCCGGCTCGCGCACCACGGCGCTGCCGCACACGGGGCATTGGCGCGGCATGCGGAAGTTGGGCACGTAGGGGTGACGCGGCTGCAGTGGAATGGCGGTATCGGCGGTATCGGCGGCATCGGCAGCATCGACGGCATCGACGATCAGGGCCACGTCGCGGTTCGGCGTCGGCTGCACCACGCCCACCACCTCCGGGATCACGTCGCCGGCCCGGCGCACGATCACGGTATCTCCGAGTCGAACCCCCTTGCGGCGGATCTCGAACAGGTTGTGCAACGTCGCGTTGGTCACCGTCACGCCGCCGACGAACACCGGCGCGAGCCGCGCCACCGGTGTGAGTTTGCCGGTGCGGCCGACCTGGATGTCGATGCCCTGCACCACCGTCATCTGCTCTTGCGCCGGGTACTTGTGGGCCACGGCCCAGCGCGGTTCGCGCGATACAAAGCCGAGCTGGCGTTGCAGAGCCAGGCTGTCGACCTTGTAGACCACGCCGTCGATGTCGTAGGGCAGCTTGTCGCGCTCGGCGCCGATCTTCTGGTGGTAGGCCACGAGGTCGGCCGCACCCTGCGCCAGCGCGGTCTGCTCGGCCACCGGGAAACCCCAGGACTTGAGCGTCTGCAGCAGCTGGAAGTGACTCTCGAACGCCGGGCCACCTTGGTCGGCCGGGGTGATTTCGCCCAGGCCGTAAGCAAAGAAGCTCAGCGGACGCTGCGCGGCAATCGCCGGGTCGAGTTGCCGCACCGCACCGGCCGCGGCATTGCGTGGGTTGACGAAAGTCTTCTCGCCCTTTTCGCGTTGCTTCTCGTTGAGCGCGTCGAAGGCGGCGCGTTTCATGTAGACCTCGCCACGCACCTCGAGCACGGGCGGTACCTGGGGGGTTTCGCCGTCGGGCCGTCCCAAGGCGACATGCGCCCCCCCGGGGGGCAGCGATGAAACCGCAGTGCCCAGCGTGGGGGCAATATTCTGCAAACGCAGCGGGATCTGGCGAATGGTCTTGATGTTCTGCGTGACGTCTTCACCCACAGAGCCATCGCCGCGCGTGGCCGCCTGCACCAGCAGGCCGTTCTCATAACGCAGGTTCATTGCCAGGCCGTCGAACTTGAGTTCGGCCACATAACCCACGGGTGGCGCGTCCGCCGGCAGGGCCAGTTCCTTGCGTACACGTGTGTCGAAGGCCTGCGCGCCGCTGGCCTCGACATCGGTTTCGGTGCGGATGCTGAGCATGGCCACCGCGTGGCGCACCGGCGTGAAGAACGGCAGCGGCGCGGCGCCGACGCGCTGGGTCGGCGAGTCGGGCGTGAGCAGCTCCGGATGCGCGGCTTCGATGGCCTGCAGTGCGCGGAACACGCGGTCGTATTCGGCGTCGGGCACGGTGGGCGCGTCGCGCACGTAGTAGGCATGGGACCAGGCGTTGAGCTGCGTGCGCAGGGCGGCGGCTTCGGTGGCGTGACTGGATGAGGAACTCATGGCTTGACGGTATGACCCCCTCCCCCGCCGGGGGGAGGGTTGGGGTGGGGGCACTGGATCTTTAAAGACTTCGGGGATGCCGGATCATATTGGGCGACGCTGGCCCCACCCCGGCCCTCCCCCGGGAGGGGAGGGAGAAACTCAGCTGAACAGCCGCCGTGCCAGCGCCGACCCGGCCGACAAATCCCTTGCATCCAGCGTGTCATAGAGCTTCTCCAGCTCGGACCCGATCTGGTCCATCGCGTCGCGCTGCAGCGGCCGGCCATCGTCGTCGGTGACCATGCCGTCCATGGCTTCGGCCAGCGCGGTGGCGGTCTCGCGCATGCGCACGAAGGGCTGTTCGGCGCGGTCGACCTGGGGCACGTCCAGGCTCAGTGCCACTTCGCGGATGGCCGACTGGTCGGGGTCTTCGGCCAGGGCGGCCTGGGAGTCGAAGCTCAGGCCGAGCAGCGGCGGCAGGCCGGGCGTGCTGCTGGGCAAAACCATGCGGCCCGGGATCAGGCCGGGCACGAAGCCCAGGCGCGCCGCGTTCTGCTGCACGTAGCCGGGGCTCCAGGCGGTGCGCATGGCGCGCAGGGTGAAGCCGAGCTGGGCGTCGTGGTCGTTGGCAAACTGGTCGAGCTCGCGGCCGCGGGCCACTTCCTCGCGCATCTCGGGGAATTCGGGCGCACCGCCCATGGTGTCGGCGAAGGCCTGGGCCTTCATCACGAACTCGGAATACTCGATCTCGTTCAGCGCGCCGGTGCGGTTGGCCAGTTGCACGCCGGCCTGCAGCGCGCCGTAGCGCTGGCCGGCCACCGGGGCTTCCCAATGCTGGGTGGCGTTGTTCTGGCCCTCGACGGCGAAGGGCTTGCTGCCCACCCGCCGCGTGGGCGGCAGCGCGGCCAGCACGGCGTCGCCCGAGACTTCGGACTCGAGCGCGATGGGGGCGATCACGTCGATCAGCGGGTCCATGCCGGGGCGGCGTTCGGGCGACGGGATCGGCATCGGCATGGCGGCCATGGCCGCGTCGAAGCCGGGCTCGCGGCGCTCGCTGGCGTCGTGCCCGCTGTGGCCTTCGCCGCTGAAATTCGGCTCCATCGGCTGGGTGTCCTGCGGCTCGGGGTCGGCCTGGCGCGGCGCGTTGCGGCGTGAGGTCCAGGCGCCGTGCGCCACCACCGCGGCCAGCACCAGGCCACCTGCCGCTGCCAATCCGATTTGAAGATTGCTGCTCATTGGTTTACGCCTCCGCCATCGAAAGGGCCGACTCCATGTCGACCGCGACGATGCGTGAAACGCCTTGCTCCTGCATGGTGACGCCGATCAGTTGTTCGGCCATTTCCATGGCGATCTTGTTGTGGCTGATGAAGAGAAATTGCGTTTGTTTGCTCATGCTGGCCACGAGTTTGGCATAACGCTCGGTATTGGCGTCGTCCAGCGGTGCGTCGACCTCGTCCAGCAGGCAGAACGGCGCGGGGTTCAGCTGGAAGATAGCGAACACCAACGCGATGGCGGTCAGCGCTTTCTCGCCGCCCGACAGCAGATGGATGGTCTGGTTCTTCTTGCCCGGCGGCTGCGCCACCACCTGCACGCCCGAGTCCAGGATCTCGTCGCCGGTGATCACCAGCCGTGCGTTGCCGCCGCCGAAGAGTTCGGGGAACATCTTGCCGAAGTGGGCGTTGACGGTGTTGAAGGTGCCCGACAACAGCTCGCGGGTTTCGCCGTCGATCTTCTTGATGGCGTCTTCCAGCGTGGTCATGGCCTCCACCAGATCGGCCGTCTGCGCATCGAGGAACTGCTTGCGTTCACGCGCGCTGGTCAGCTCTTCGAGCGCGGCCAGGTTGACGGCGCCGAGCGCGGCGATCTCGCGGTTCAGCCGGTCGATCTCGCCCTGCAGGCCGGTGAGCCGCACATTGCCTTCGGTGATGGATTTGGCCACCGCTTCCAGGTCGGCCTGGGCGTCGGTCAGCAGCTGCGCATATTGCTCGAAGCCCAGCCGCGCGGCCTGTTCCTTCAGCTGGAATTCGGTGATGCGCTGGCGCAGCGGGTCGAGTTCGCGCTCCAGCTTCAGCCGGCGTTCGTCGCTGGCGCGCAGCTTGGCCGTCAGGTCGTCGTAGGCGCTGCGTTTGGCGCCGAGCGCGGCTTCGCGTTCCGACTTCAGCTCCAGCGCGTTCTGCAGACCGGCCTGGGCCGCCGCGTCGCTCAGGCGCGCCAGTTCTTCGCGGGCGCGTTGTTCTTCGTCGGCGAGCGAGGTGGCCTGCTGCGCCGCCACGTCGATCGACCGCGTGAGTTCGGCCCGCCGCGCGCCCAGGCTGCGGTGGGCAAAGGTGGCCTCTTGCGCCTGGCGTTCCAGGCTGCGTTGTTGTTCGCGCACTTCGCCGAGCTTCCTCTGCAGCTCGATGACGCGCTCGTCGAGCTGGGCGTGCCGTTCCTGGCTGTCGGCCAGTTGCATGTCGAGTTCTTCGAAACGGCCTTCGGCGGTGACGCGGCGTTCCTGCAGTTCGTCGAGTTGCGCGTCGACCTCGGCCAGGTCGCCGGCCAGCTGCTGGCTGCGGGCGCGCGTCTGCTCGGCCAGTTGCGTGAGGCGCAGGGTTTCGACCTGCAAGGTGTGGGCCTGGCCCTGGGTTTCGGTGGCCTCGCGGCGCGCAGTCACCAGGCGTTGAGAAGCATCGGCATAGCCCGCCTCGGCGCGCACCAGCGCGTGGCGGGCTTCGTCCACGATGAAGGTCTGCGCGCGCAGCTGCTTCTCGAGGTTTTCGATTTCCTGCGCGCGGGCCAGCAGGCCGGCCTGCTCGGAATCCTGCGCATAGAAACTGACGCTGTGCGCGCTGACCGCGTGGCCGGTTTTCACATAGATGACTTCGCCGGCCTTCAGCTGGGCCCGCTGCGCCAGTGCTTCCTCGAAGCTTGGCGCGGTGTAGCAGCCATGCAGCCAGTCGCCGAGCAAGGCCGACAGGCCGGCGTCGTTCAAACGCAGCAGATCGGCCAGCCGCGGCAGGCTGGCGGCAGGCGCGGGCAGGCCGGCTTGCGGCGGGCTGTAGAACGCCAGCTTGGCCGGCGGCGCATCGGCGCCGGTGCTGCCCAGAAAGCCGCGCACCATGTCGAGCCGCGAGATTTCCAGCGCGCCCATGCGTTCGCGCAGCGCGCCTTCGAGCGCGTTTTCCCAGCCCTGTTCGATGTGCAGCTTGCTCCACAGGCCCTGCATGCCCTCGAGCCCGTGCTTGGCAAGCCACGGCGCGAGCTTGCCGTCGGTCTTGACCTTTTCCTGCAGCGCCTTCAGCGCTTCCATGCGGGCCGACAGATCGGCCTGGCGTGCCGAGTCGGCGTTCACCGCCTGCTGTTTGTTGCGGCGGTCTTCGTCGAGCTGGGGCACGCTGTCCTGCAGCTCGTGCAGCCGGGCTTCAGCCTCGCTGGCCGATTCCTGCACGGCTTCGAGCTGGCCCTGCAACTCGGCCAGCCGCGTCTCGTCGGGCGCGGCCAAAGCCTTCTGGTCGGTGACCAGGCGTTCGCGGCGCTGGTTGTACTGGCGCGACTGTTCTTCGATGCTGCGCTGGTCGGCGGCCAGCACCTGGATCTGCTGCTGCACCTGGTTGACGCTGGTGCGTTGTTCGTTGGCGGTCTGCTGGGCCTTGCGCAGGGCCTCTTCCACGTCGGGCAACTGCTGCGCCTGGTCTTCCACCTGAGCCGCCAGCAACTCGGCCTGTTCCTCGGCCTGCATGCCCTGGGCTTCGAGGTTTTCGATCTCGAAGGT
The DNA here is from genome assembly GCA_028292305.1 of Rhodoferax sp. Taxonomy (GTDB): domain Bacteria; phylum Pseudomonadota; class Gammaproteobacteria; order Burkholderiales; family Burkholderiaceae_C; genus Rhodoferax_B. The sequence goes on along the minus strand of JAQGMQ010000083.1, from coordinate 55 downwards.
AGCCTCTTCGCGGCGCGTGGACCACTGCGCGATCTGCTCTTTCAGCGTGCCCAGG
>JAQGMQ010000846.1 GCA_028292305.1 Rhodoferax sp. | reverse complement strand
CACTTCCGAGCGCGCGGCGATCCACATCACGCCCGCGCCGGCCGAGATCTTGGCCATGCGGTTACCTGTCTTGTAGGCGGCGGCCAGCGCGGCCTGGCGGTCGGTGCCGGCGGATTCGATGCGGAACGCGTCGAGTGCGATGTCCTGCGTGGCCGAGCCGAAGGCCACCGCCAGCGCGCACCAGACGATGGGCTCCAGCGCCACCTTCGGGTCGGTCATGGCCATGCCGACCAGCGCCGCCATGATGCCCAGCTGCGACACCAGCAGCCAGCTGCGCCGCCGGCCCATGGCGCGCGTCAGCAGCGGGATCGGCATGCGGTCCACCAGGGGGGACCAGACCCACTTGAAGGCATAGGCCAGGCCGACCCAGCTCAGGTAGCCGATGGTGGTGCGGTCGATGCCGGCCTCGCGCAGCCAAAAACTCAGCGAGCCGAACACCAGCAGCAGCGGCAGCCCGGCCGAGAAGCCCAGCGACAACATGCGCAGCGTGGCCGGCTCCAGGTACACCTTGAGCGTGGTGCGCCAGGGGAGTTTGGCCGGGCCCGTGGGGGTGGCGCTGCTGGAACTGGTAAGGGGTTTGGCTGACATGGGTGGCCGGAAGTTCTGCTTATTATTAGCCATGTGTTTTTTATGCGACTTCAAAACCTCCCAGGCTTCGCCGTGGTCCGGCCGCCGCGGTTTTTTGCTGGCGGCCGGCAGTGCCGCGGCCACACCCGTGCTGGCCCAGGTCGACGTGGGCAATGCCTCGGCCATGCGCCAGCTGGTGCCGGCCGAAACGCTGGAAGCCTCGGCCACGCAGCAGTACAGCAAGATGCTGGCCGAGGCTAAATCCAAGGGTGCGCTGGCGCCTGACGGCAATGCCCAGCTGGAACGGCTGCGCGGCATCAGCACCCGCCTGATCCCGCTCGCGCCGCAGTGGAACGACCGCGCCCGGCAATGGCGTTGGGAGGTCAACCTAATCGGCAGCAAACAGATCAACGCCTTCTGCATGCCCGGCGGCAAGATCGCTTTCTACACCGGCATCCTCGACCAGCTGAAGCTGACCGACGACGAGGCCGCCATGATCATGGGCCACGAAATGGCCCACGCGCTGCGCGAACACGCGCGTTCCCGGCTGGCCAAGACGCAGGCCACCAGCATGGGCCTGTCGCTCGGCGCGCAGCTGCTGGGGCTGGGGCAGCTGGGCAACATCGCGGCCGACATGGGCACGCAGCTGGTCACGCTGAAGTTCAGCCGCAACGACGAGACCGAAGCCGACCTGGTCGGCCTGGAACTCGCGGCCCGCGGCGGCTACAACCCGCAGGCCTCGGTGTCGTTGTGGGAGAAGATGGGCAAGGCCTCGGGCGGTGCGGGCGGGCCGGGGTTTTTGTCGACGCACCCCTCCGGGCCGAACCGCATCCGCGAATTGCAGGCCAACGTGCCGCGGGTGCAGGCGCTGTACGAGCAGTCGAAGCGGCGCTGACCCGTATCAGCACGTCAGCGCCGACGCACGCCGCCACTGCACCACGGCGCCGGCCGCCGCGCAAGCGCTGAACCCGCGCCTTGCCTAAAGGCTCTTCAGCCCACCCATGCAGAGGTATTTGACAACCACGTAATCGTCGATGCCATAGCTCGAACCTTCGCGCCCCAAGCCCGATTGCTTCACGCCGCCGAACGGCGCCACCTCGTTCGAGATGAGCCCGGTGTTGATGCCCACCATGCCGTATTCCAGCGCCTCGGCCACGCGCCAGATGCGGCCGATGTCGCGGCTGTAGAAATAGCTGGCCAGGCCGAACTCGGTGGCGTTGGCCATCTGCACCACCTCGGCGTCCGTGTGGAAGCGAAACAGCGGCGCCAGCGGGCCGAAGGTTTCCTCGCGGGCCACCAGCATGTCGGCCGTGGCGTTGGCAACCACCGTCGGCTCGAAGAAGGTGTGGCCCAGCGCATGGCGCTTGCCGCCGGTCAACACCTTGCCGCCCTTGGCCAGCGCATCGGCGATGTGCGACTCGATCTTGTCGACCGCGGCGGCGTCGATCAGCGGGCCTTGCTCGACGCCTGGCTCGGTGCCGGCGCCCACCTTCAGCGCCTGCACGGCCTTGACCAGCTTGGCGGCGAAGGCGTCGTACACGCCGTCCTGCACATAGAGCCGGTTGGCGCAGACGCAGGTCTGGCCGGCGTTGCGGTATTTGGAGGCGATGGCGCCGGCCACGGCTTCGTCCAGGTCGGCGTCGTCGAACACGATGAAGGGCGCGTTGCCACCGAGTTCGAGCGAAAGCTTCTTGATGGTGGGCGCGCTTTGCGCCATCAACAGCCGGCCGACTTCGGTCGACCCGGTGAAGCTGAGCTTGCGCACGATGGGGTTGGCCGTGAGTTCGCCGCCAATGGCGCGGGCGTCGCCGGTCACCACGCTGAACACGCCGGGCGGCATGCCGGCTTCTTCGGCCAGCACGGCCAGCGCCAGGGCCGAGAACGGCGTGCTTTCGGCCGGCTTCAGCACCATGGTGCAACCCGCGGCCAACGCCGGGCCGGCCTTGCGCGTGATCATTGCCGCCGGGAAGTTCCACGGCGTGATGGCGGCGCACACGCCGATCGGCTCTTTCACCACCAGCAGGCGCTTGTCATTGGCTGGTGACTGCAGCGTGTCGCCGTTGACGCGTTTGCCTTCTTCGGCGAACCATTCGATGAACGACGCGGCATAGGCGATCTCCCCTTTCGACTCGGCCAGCGGCTTGCCCTGCTCGGCGGTCATGATGGCGGCCAGGTCGTCCACGTTGGCCAGCATCAGGTCGTTCCAACGCCGCAGGATGCTGCTGCGTTCCTTGGCCGTCTTGCGGCGCCACAAGGCCCAGGCAAGGTTGGCGGCATCGATCGCGCGGCGCGTCTCGGCGGCGCCCATGTCGGGCACCCGGCCCAACACTTCACCCGTTGCCGGGTCGGTCACTTCGAAGCTGCCGCCGGCATCGGCATCGCACCAAATGCCGTCAATGTAGGCCTGCTGGCGCAGCAGTTCGGGTTTGCGGAGTTTCAGCATGCGGTTCCTTGACGTCAGGCGCTGCGCTTGGCGGCGCGGCCGCGGAGCCATTCGAGCACCAGCAGCAGCGAGGTGGAAAAAATGATCAGGATCGTCGCCAGCGCGGCAATCGTGGGGCTGATGTTTTCGCGGATGCCGGTGAACATCTGCCGCGGCAGCGTGACCTGCCCGGCGCCCGCCAGGAACAGCGTCACCACCACTTCGTCGAACGACGTGGCAAAGGCGAACAGCGCGCCCGAGACCACGCCCGGCGCGATCAGCGGCAGGGTGATGCGCCGGAAGGTGGTGAACCGGCCCGCGCCCAGGCTCAGGCTGGCACGCGTCAGGTTGTGGTTGAAGCCCTGCAGCGTGGCCAGCACGGTGGTGACCACGAACGGCGCGCCCAGCGCGGCATGCGCCAGGATCAGCGCGGTGTAGCTGTCCGACAAACCCAGCGGCGCGAAGAACAGGTACATGCCCACGCCGACCACGATCACAGGCACCACCATCGGCGAGATCAGCACCGCCATCAGCAGCGCCTTGCCACGGAATTCAGCCTGGCTGAGCCCCGCCGCCGCCAGCGTGCCGAGCACGGTGGCGATGAGGGTTGCCGCCGGGGCCACGATGAAGCTGTTCTTCGCGGCGCGCATCCATTCCTCGGCTTCGAACAGGTTCTGGTACCAGCGCAGCGAGAAGCCGGTGATCGGATACGCCAGGAAGCTGCTGTCGCTGAACGACAGCGGCACGATGGCCAGGATCGGCAGCACCAGGTACAGCAGCACCAGCGCGCAGAGGCCGCGCAGCAGGTAGTACCAGGCGCGTTCGACCAGCGAGGTGTAGGGCGGGAACGTGTGCAGGAATCGGTTCATGGCGCGCGCCTGGAAGGTGGCATGGAATGGGTCAGCGGATGTTGGCGTTCGCATTGGTGCGCACGATGCGCTGGTACACCGCGTACAACACCAGCGTGGCCACCAGCAGCAGCGCGCCGAGCGCACAGGCCATGCCCCAGTTGACGGCCTGGTTGGTGAAGTAGGCGACGTAGTAGCTCACCATCTGGTCGCCCGGCCCGCCGAGCAGCGCGGGCGTGATGTAGTAGCCGATGGCGGTGATGAACACCAGCAGCACACCCGCGGCAATGCCGGCATAGGTCTGCGGCACATACACCCGCCAGAACGCGGCGAACGGATGGCTGCCCAGCGAGATCGCCGCGCGCTGGTAGGTGGGCGGTATCGCCTTCATCACGCTGTACAGCGGCAGGATCATGAACGGCAGCAGGATGTGCACCATCGAGATCGTCACACCCGTGCGGTTGAACAGCAGCGCCAGCGGCTCGTGGATGATGCCGGTGGCCAGCAGGCCGGTGTTCACCAGGCCCGACTGCTGCAGGAGCACAATCCATGCGGCGATGCGCACCAGCACCGAAGTCCAGAACGGGATCAACACGCAGATCATCACCAGATTGGCTTGGCGCGCGGGCAGGGTCGACGCCCAGTAGGCGAGCGGAAAAGCGATCAGCAGCGCGATGCCGGTGGTGAGCATGCCGATCCACAAGGTGCGGGCGAAGATGTCGAGGTAGATGGCCGCGTCCGGCGGAGCCTTGTGAATGCTGCCGAAGTTGTCCTGCTGCAGGTCGAGCGAGGCCAGCAAAAAGAACGGTGTGGTGCGGCTGCCGTTCTTGGCAATGGCCTGCCAGTAAGGCAGCTCGCCCCAGCGTGCATCGAGCGCGAGCAGCGCGGACTTGGTCTGCGCGGCATCGCCCTCGGCCGGCAAGGCGCGGGTGGTCTTGCTGACCAGTGAACGGAAGCCGCTGATCTCGTTGTTGAGCCGGCGCCCCAGTTCACCGGCGGCATTGCCCTGGCGCGCCACGGCCAGGTCGGCGGCGAGCGCGCCGAAGGCGGCATCGGGCGGCAGGGCCTTGCGGTCCCATTGCGCCAGCACGGCCACGGTCTTGGGCAACGCGTTCGGGATCTCGGGGCTGGCCACGGCGCGCTGCAGCAGCGCGGCGATGGGAATGGCAAACACCACCAGCAGGAACAGGGCCAGCGGCGCGATCAGCGCCAAGGCCTGGGCCTTCTTGCGCAGCTCGGCGCGGCGCAGTTGCTGCTTCAGCCGGCCCGGGGCCGGAACGGTTGCCGAAGTGGTGTTCATGGGCGTGTGCGGGGCGACACCGCCCAGCGGCGACGGTGGCGGCAGGGCGGTGTCGGCGTTCATCGTAACGGCGTTGCGTGGCGTGGCGTTGGGCTTGCGCTTACTTGGCGGCCCAGGCGGTGAAGCGCTGCTCGAGCTCTTCGCCGTGGTCCGTCCAGAAGGCGCCGTTCATCAGCACCGCGTTCTTGCTGTTGGCGGGCGCGTTCGGCAGGTCGGCCAGGGTCTTGGCGTCGAGCATCTTGATGGCGGCCTGGTTCACCGGGCCATAGGCGATGTTCTTCGCATAGGCGGCCTGCGGCGCGGCACCGGTGCTGAAGGCGATGTATTCGAGCGCCAGGTCCTTGTTGGGCGTGCCCTTGGGGATGGCCCAGTAGTCGAGGTCATAGATGCCGCCGTCCCAGACCACATTCAGCGCCTTGCCTTCGCGGCGGGCAGCGTCGATGCGGCCGTTGTACACGGTGGTCATCACCACGTCGCCCGCCACCAGGAACTGCGGCGGCTGCGCGCCGGCTTCCCACCACTGGATGAACGGCTTGATCTCGTCGAGCTTCTTGAACGCGCGGTCCACGCCTTCCTTGGTGGCCAGCACGGTGTAGACGTCCTTGGCGGCCACGCCGTCGGCCATCAGCGCGAATTCGAGGTTGTAGCGCACGGTCTTGCGCATGCCGCGTTTGCCGGGGATCTTCTTCACGTCCCAGAAATCCTTCCAGCCGGTGGGCACGGTCTTGAGCTTGTCGCTGTTGTAGGCCAGCACGGTGGACCACACGAAGAAGCCCATGCCGCATTCCTGTGGCGCGTCGCCGATGAAGGTGTTCTTCGCGCCGATCTTGCTGTAGTCGAGCTTCTCGTACAGGCCCTCGTCGCAGCCGCGGGTGATGTCGCCGCTTTCCACTTCGACCAGGTCCCAGGTGACCTTCTTGGCTTCGACCATGGCCTTGACCTTGGCCTGTTCGCCGTTGTATTCGACCCCGACGATCTTGTTGCCGGTGGCCTTCTCGAACGGCTGGGCGAAGGCCGCCTTCTGGGCGTTGCCATTGGCGCCGCCGAAGTTGACGACGGTCAGGTCCTTGGCCGAAGCCAGGCCGCAGGTCAGCAGCGCGGCGGCTGCGGTGGCGTAGAGGGTGAAGCGTTGCATGGTGGTGGTCCTTCAGGTTTTTCGGTGGCGGGGGAACTCAGGAAAAGATGCGCAGGTGCTCGGGCTCGAAGGCCAGCGCCACGGGTTGGCCGGGCGCCAGCTGCGCCAGGGCCGGCGTGTCGAGCGGCACCTTGACGAAGCACTGCGCCTGGTCGGTGAAGTCGCACTGCAGGCGCACGTGGTCGCCAAAATAGATGATGCCGGCGGCGTTGCCGCGCAGCACGTTGCCGGCCTGATGGATGTCGGCCGCGTCCACCAGGCGCATGCGCTCCGGGCGGATGCTGGCCGTGGCCGTTTGCCCCGGCGTGGCCTCGCCCACACGCATGCCGCGCAGCACGTGGCCACCGGGCAAGGTCATCGCGCAATGGGCGCCGTCGCGTTGGCTGATCTGGCCGGTGAGCCGGTTGCTGTCGCCGATGAAGCTGGCCACGAAAGCGTTCTGCGGCGTCTCGTACAGCGCACCCACCGGGTCGAGCTGCTGGATGATGCCCTGGTCGAACACGGCCACGCGGTCGGACATGGTGAGCGCCTCGCCCTGGTCGTGGGTCACGTAGACGAAGGTCACGCCGAGCTGGCGGTGCAGGGCTTTCAGCTCCAGCTGCATGTGTTCGCGCAGCTGCTTGTCGAGCGCACCCAGCGGTTCGTCCATCAGCACCAGTTGCGGCTTGAAGACCAGCGCCCGGGCCAGCGCGATGCGTTGCTGCTGGCCGCCTGACAACTGCGCCGGGTAACGTTCGCCGAAGGCTTCCATGCGCACCATCTGCAGCGCTTCATGCACCTGCGTGGCGCGGTCGCGCGTGGGCACGCCGCGCACCTCGAGCGGATAGGCCACGTTCTGCGCCACCGTCATGTGCGGGAACAGCGCGTAGTTCTGAAACACCATGCCGATGTTGCGCTTGTGTGGCGGCACGCGGTTCAGCAGCCGGCCGTCCAATCTGATCTCGCCGGCGGTGGGGAATTCGAAGCCCGCCAGCATCATCAGGCAGGTGGTCTTGCCCGAGCCCGAAGGCCCGAGCAGGGTGA
>JAQGMQ010000803.1 GCA_028292305.1 Rhodoferax sp. | reverse complement strand
ATGAAAACTTTCTGAAAAAAGGCCGGCCACCGGTGGACTGCCGATCAGCCAGGCGCGGGTCGTTGGCCTCGATTGTCATCCGACACCAGGCCGAAAGCGTGTGCCGCCATTACTTCTCGCTCGCGGTTCCAGGCGCTTGCTGTGGCACGACCTGCACCGCCAGTTTTCGCGCTGCTGGCACCGCCGGATACGCCCGCCACCCCACCCGCAAACTGCTGGAGAGCCACGACTGGATCGTCTACCCTGAGCCTGTCCGCGGCTGCGTGGCCGGCGCCGAGCTGCGTGCGCTTGTGCCGTGCTGCGGGCGCTGGTGCCGGCCGCGCGCTGTGCGATCGAATTGCGCGCGATGGATGCGAGCGTGTCGCCAGTCTTGTTGGGCATGGCGCCGGCCGTGGTGCGGCAGCCGCGTCGTCCGCTGCTTTCGGGCCAGGGCGTATGCGAGGTCGGCCTGGGTCAACGGGTGCTGACAAGGCGTATCGCGGCGGTCTGGCGCGAGACCGATGCAGGCAGTCGCAACATAACGGCCGTGGTCGATGCCTTTGCCGGCGTGGTTGTGGGCGTCTTTACGGGCGTGTTTATCGGCGTGTCTATCGGCAGCTCCGCCCACCCGAGGTCGAAGCAAGCCCGGCTGGCGCGGGCCTGGCCCGGCACGGGGCGCGTTCGCTCAGTGCCGGTTGCCCGCCGGGCCACCCTTGCGCGCGTGCGTCTGGTTGCTGCCGCCGATGTGGCTTTCGCGGTCGTTGCGGCTTTCAGGCGTGCGCTGCGGCTCGTTCTTCCGGGTGGTGCCGGTGTTCGCAGGTTTGTTGTGTTCCGGCTGGCCGTGCTTGCTGTTTTGCGAGTTCGCCATGGGGGTCTCCTGGGTCCAAAACGTGGTTGTAAGACCGCGCTTGCGGCGTTGGCGTCGGACAGCACGCCGGCGCGACGTCGGCGGCCGTGAACGGCACCTTCAACGCCGATGGGGCGACAGGCGTAACCCGAGGCCGAGGCACATGGCGTAGGATCGACCACCGCCCTCTTACGCCATGGAATCGCCCTTGCCTCAGCCCGCTCCCACGAGCCCGGATTCCACCGACCCGGCCCCCCCCGCCAACACGCCCCGCTTCCCCGTCGTCGGCATCGGCGCGTCGGCCGGCGGCCTGGCGGCGCTGCAGCGCTTGTTCGGCGGCATGCAAACGGGCCATGGCATGGCTTTTGTGGTGATCCTGCACCTGTCGCCCACCCACGAGAGCACCGTTGCCGAGATCTTGCAGCGCGTCACGCACCTCACCGTGACCCAGGTGCGCGAGCCGGTGAAGATCGAGCCCGACCACGTCTACATCATCCCGCCCATGCACGATCTGGGCATGGACGACGGCCACCTGCGGCTGGTGCCGCTGGCGCGGACGCAGGGCGCGGTGCACGCGTCGATCGACCTGTTTTTCCGCGCGCTGGCCGACGTGCATGGCGAGTTCGGCATCGGCCTGGTGTTGTCGGGCACCGGCAGCGACGGCGCGGTGGGTATCACCCGCATCAAGGAGGCCGGCGGCGTGACGCTGGCGCAGTCGCCCGAGGACGCCGAGTTCGACGGCATGCCGCGCGCCTGCATTGCGACGGGCCGGGTCGACATCGTGCTGCCGTTGACGGCCATGCCCGCGCGGCTGGTCGACCTGTGGCGCAACATGAAGGAGGTGCGGCTGCCGCTGGGCGAGGCGCCGCGCTCCGACAGCCGCAGCAGCAGCGACGCCGAGGCCGCGCAACGGGCCGAAGCCGCGCTGGTGCAGGTGATGGCGCTGCTGCGCACGCACACCCACCACGACTTCAGGCATTACAAGCGGGCCACGGTGCTGCGCCGCATCGAAAGGCGCCTGCAGGTGAATCGCCTGCCCGACCTGCCGGCCTACCGCGACTACATCCGCCACCACCCCGCGGAGAGCGCGCTGCTGCTGCAGGATCTGCTGATCAGCGTGACCAACTTCTTCCGCGACCGCGAGGCCTTCGACGCCTTGCAGCGCGAGGTGCTGCCGGCCTTGTTCCGTGGGCGCCACAGCGACGAGGTGGTGCGCGTGTGGGTGGCCGGCTGTGCCACCGGCGAAGAGGCTTATTCCATCGCCATGCTGCTGCGCGAGCAGGCTGCCACCACCACGGGCGGACCGGGGTTCCAGGTGTTTGCGACCGACATCGACGAACGCGCGATCGCGGTGGCGCGCGCCGGCCTCTATCCCGGAGCGATCGCCACCGACGTGTCGGCCACGCGCTTGCGGCAGCATTTCGTGAAGGAAGGCGACAGCTACCGCGTGGCCAAGGCGGTGCGCGAGAAGGTGCTTTTTGCCGCGCACAACGTATTGCGCGACCCGCCTTTTTCGAAGCTCGATCTGGTCTGCTGCCGCAATCTGATGATCTACCTGCAGCGCAGCGCGCAGACGGGCATTCTCGACATGTTCCGCTTTGCACTGAAACCGGGGGGCATGCTGATGCTGGGCATCTCGGAATCGGTGGACGCGGCCGGCGAGGCCTTCACACCGACCGACAAGAAGCACCGCATCTTCCGCGTGTCGATGACGCCCATGCCCTACCGCAGCCTGCCCGCCCTGTCGACTCCGCTGATGCTGCCCAAGGGCCCGCCCGCCGCCGGCCTGCCGCTTGACAGGCCCGCCCTTTCTAACGCCGACATCCACCGCCGTTCGCTCGACGAGCTGCTGCCGCCCAGCGTGCTGGTCGATGGGCGGGTGAACATCCTGCATCTTTCGGCGGGCGCGGGACGCTTCATGGAGCACCGCGGCGGCGTGCCGTCGATGAACCTTTTGGAGAACGTGAGTGCCGAGCTGCGCCTGGAGTTGCGCACCGCGGTGCACAGCGCCGCGCAGTCCGGCCAGACGGTGAACGTGCGCAACGTGCGTTCCGAGCGCGGTGGGCAGAGCCGCCAGGTGCACCTGTCGGTGCGGCCCTTCAAGTCGGCCGAAGGCGCGGACCTGGCGCTGATCGTGTTCGACGAAGCCGAGCCCCTGGCCCAGCCGGGCGAGGCCCCGCCGATCGATGAAGTCGCGCGCCAGTTGGTGTCGCAGGTCGAGCAAGAGAATTACCAGCTGAAGGCGCTGGTGCAGGACACGGTGGAACGTTACGAGACCTCGACCGAGGAACTCAAGGCCTCCAACGAGGAGCTGCAGGCCATCAACGAGGAACTGCGGTCGGCCACCGAGGAGCTCGAGACCAGCAAGGAAGAACTGCAGTCGACCAACGAAGAGCTGAGCACCGTCAACTTCGAGCTGAAGACCAAGGTGGAGGAAACCAGCCGCGTCAACGACGACCTGCACAACCTGATGGCGGCCAACGACATCGCCACCATCATTGTCGACGGCGCCCTGCAGATCAAGCGCTTCACGCCGCGCGCGGTGACGGTGTTCAACCTGATCCCGGCCGACATCGGCCGCTCGCTGCTCGACATCACCCACAAGCTCGATTACCCGCTGCTCGGCGACGACGCGACGCAGGCCTTCGCCGTGCTGCGCCCGGTCGAACGGCTGGTGCCCGGTGTCGACGGGCGCCGGTTTCTGGCGCGGTTTCTGCCGTACCGCACGTCCGAGGACGTGATCGTCGGCGCCGTCCTCAACTTCTTCGACGTGACTGCGCTGCATACCGCTGAAGCCAAGGTCCTGTCGAACGAGCAGAGCCTGCGCGTCGCCGCCGAGGCCACCCGCGACTTCGCCATCGTCACCATGGACGAAGCCGGCCTGGTCACCGCCTGGAACGCCGGGGCGGCGCGCATGTTCCAGTGGCACGAAAGCGAGATTCTGGGCAAGCCCATCGCCACGATATTCACGCCGGAAGACTGCGCCCAGGGTGTGCCCGCCACCGAGCTGAACACCGCCCGCACCGAAGGCCGGGCCGAAGACGAACGTTGGCATTTGCGACGCGACGGCAGCGTCGTCTACTGCAGCGGCGTAATGACCCGGCTCGACGAAGCAGGCGCCCGCGGCTTCGCCAAGATCGCGCGCGACATGACGGAACAAAAACGACTGGCCGCCGCCGAGGAACGTCTGCGCACGCAGGACCTCAAGGTCAACGCCCAGGTGCTGGCCGGCAGCCGGCTCAAGGACGAATTCCTGGCGGTGATGTCGCACGAGCTGAAGCACCCGCTGAACCTGATCCACGTCAACGCCGAGTTGATGTCGCGCTCCAGCGAGGCCCGTGCCCACCCGGCGGTGCAGCGCGCCAGCCACGCGATCCTGCGCGCCGCCAGCAGCCAGGCGAAGATCATCGACGACCTGCTGGACCTGTCGCACGTGAGCACCGGCAAGCTCAAGCTGCAGATGGCCGACCTGGTGCTGGGCGACACCGTGGCCGCCATCGTGCAGGCCGCGCAAGTGGATGCCGACCGGCAGGGCGTGGCACTGGTGTTCAACCTGGCGCACGCGAACGCCGGCCTGCTGGTGCACGGCGACCGGGTGCGCATCGAACAGATCGTCTGGAACCTGATCAGCAACGCCATCAAATTCACGCCCGCGGGCGGGCGCGTGAGCGTGGCGGTCGAAGCCGATCCGCCAGCCAGCCTGGCCCGGCTTTCCGTACAGGACACCGGCCGCGGCATCGCCGCCGAATTCCTGCCGCACATCTTCGAGATGTTCAGCCAGCAAGGCGCCGGGCCAGGCGTCAACGACCGTGGACTCGGCATCTGCCTGGCGCTGGTGCATGCGCTGGCGGTGGCCCACGGCGGCGAGGTCACGGCCACGTCAGCGGGTGAAGACCTGGGCGCGCGCTTCACCCTCGTGCTGCCCTTGCGCGGCTTCGACAGCGGCCGCGCCGCCACCGCCGCGACCGAGGTCGCCGTCAACCCGTTGCAGGGCCTGCGCGTGCTGCTGGTCGACGACTCGACCGATGCGCTGGAAGCGTTCGCCGAATTGCTCGGCATGGAAGGCGCCACCGTGACCATCGCCAACACCGGCCAGAACGCACTCGACCAGCTGGCCCGTGCGCGCTTCGACCTGTTGATTTCCGATCTGGGCATGGCCCCGATGAGCGGCTACGAGTTGGTGGCCGCCGTGCGCAAGGCTGGCCACGGCCAGCGCCTGCCGGCCATCGCGCTCAGTGGCTACGGCCGGACGAGCGACGCGAACAAGGCACTGCAAGCCGGCTTCGACGCCCACCTGACCAAGCCGGCGTCGCTGGATGAGGTGCAGGCCGTGTTACGTGGTTTGGTTGTGGCGGGGGCGCGCTGACCAGGCGCGCCGGCTGGAGAGCCTGCGTCTGCAGGCGGGCCTTCGACGCTTTGGGGGGACAGCGGTCGCTTTCGCAGGGGTCTCGATTTCTCGGCTTGCCTCGGTTTGCCTCGGTTTGCCGAGGGGCCTGGTTCGGTTTTTGAGTCTGGTTGAGTTGTCAACGTCTGTTGACGCCGCTGGCCGGGAGTCGCCCGGCGGCGAG
>JAQGMQ010000779.1 GCA_028292305.1 Rhodoferax sp. | reverse complement strand
GCTGCCGGCGCGGCGACACCGCCGGCGCAGTGGACGCACCGGGCGCGCCCGGCGGTGCAGAAGCGCCAGGCCCGGCGGGCGCGGCGCCCGGGCTCAACAGCAGACTGCGGTACAGCGCCAGATACTGCTGCGCGGCGGTGGCCCAGGAGAAGTTTTGCGCCATGCCGCGCTGCTGCAGCTGCGCCCAGGCACCGGGCTGGTGGTAAGCCGCCACGGTGCGTTCCAGTGCCACCGCCAGGGCGGCGGGCAGCGCCGGGCCGAACATGAAGCCGGTGGCCAGCGGGTCAGGCGATGCGGCGTCGCCGGCGTCCACCACGGTGTCGACCAGACCGCCCACATGGCGCACCACCGGCACAGTGCCGTAGCGCAGCGCATACATCTGCGTCAGGCCGCAGGGTTCGAAGCGGGACGGCACGAGCATGGCGTCGGAGCCGGCCACCATCTGGTGCGCGAAATCTTCGTCATAACCCAGCCGCACCGCCACGCTGCCCGGATGGGCCGCCGCCGCGGCGCTGAACGCGGCTTCGAGCGGCAGGTCGCCACTGCCCTGTACCGCCAGCTGCCCGCCCTGCGCCAGCAGCGTGGGCAACGCGGCCAGCACCAGGTCCAGGCCCTTTTGCGACGTGAGCCGGCTGACCACGCCGAACAACGGCGTGGTCGGCTCGACGCGCAGGCCCAGCGCCTGCTGCAGCGCGGCCTTGCACACTGCCTTGCCCGACAACGCGGCGGCCGAATAGTTGGCGGCAACCGAGGGATCGGTGGCGGGATTCCATACCGCATCATCCACCCCGTTGAGCGTGCCCGAAACGTCACGGCCGCGCGCGCGGATCACACCGTCCAGGCCGCAGCCGAACTCGGGCGTGGCGATCTCGGCGGCATAGGTCGGGCTGACGGTGGTGACGCGCCTGGCGTATTTGAGGCCGGCTTTCATGAACGACAGCTGGCCGTGAAATTCGAGGCTGGCGGGCATCATGAAGCGCGACGGCAGGCCCAGCAGCGGGAAATCGCCCGGATCGAAAAGCCCCTGGTAGGCCAGGTTGTGCACCGTGAACACGGTGGCCGCCGTGGACGCGGGGTGCGCCGCCACGTAGGCGCAGGCCATGGCGGCATGCCAGTCGTGCGCGTGCAGCACGTCGGCCTGCCAGTCGGCCTCGAGTTCGCCCGCGGCGATGTGCGCAGCCACCCAGCCGAGCAGCGCGAAACGCTGGGCGTTGTCGGGCCATTCGCTGCCGTCCGGCGCCTGGTAGGGGTTGCCGAGGCGCTTGTACAGATAAGGCGCGTCGACCACATAGGCCGGCACGCCGCTGCCACTCAGCACGCCACGGCGCAGGGTGACGCGGGCTGCGCCGAACGCGGCGCCGATCTCGCAGACCACGCTCGGCTGTTCGAGCCCGGCCAGAATCGCCGGCAAGCCCGGCAGCACCAGGCGCACGTCGTGGCCCTCGGCGATGAGAGCCTGTGGCAAGGCCCCCACCACGTCGGCCAGGCCACCGGTCTTGATCAGCGGAAAGATCTCCGCCGCGACTTGCAATATTTTCATTCAGCGGTCTTCGTCAATCGTCTTTGCCAATGTCGGCTGCCAGTTTTTCGAGCATCGACGGCGTCACCAGCGTGATGCCGTTTTCGCTGCGGTAGAAACGTTGCGTGTCGGCTTCGGCGTCTTCGCCGATGACCATGCCGTCGGGGATCACGCAGCCACGGTCGATGACCGCACGGTGCACCCGCGCGCCACGGCCCACCTGCACGTCGGGCAACAGCACGGCCCAGCCGACTGTCGCGTAGGAATGTACCCGCACATTGGAAAACAGCACCGACCGGAACACGCTGCCCGACACGATACAGCCGCCAGACACCAGTGACTCGATCGCCATGCCGCGGCGATCCTCCTGGTTGTGCACGAACTTGGCCGGCGGCAGCTGTGCCTGGTAGGTGAGGATCGGCCAGCGCGTGTCGTACATGTTGAGCAGCGGGTCGGTGGCGGTGAGGTCGATGTTGGCGTCCCAGTACGCATCGATCGTGCCGACGTCGCGCCAATACGGCTCGTCGCCCTCCTTGTTGGGTACGCTGCTCAACGCGAACGGATGGGCGGCGGCGTTGCCTTCACGCACGGCCCGCGGAATGATGTCCTTGCCGAAGTCGTGACTCGAATCGGCATCGGCCATGTCGCGCTCGAGTTCGTCGTACAAGTACTTGGCATTGAAGATATAGATGCCCATGCTGGCCAGCGCCATGTCGGGGTTGCCGGGCATGGCCGGCGGGTCGGCCGGTTTCTCCAGGAAATCCGTGATCATGCTGTTTTCGTCGACCGCCATCACGCCGAAGGCCGAGGCTTCGTGGCGCGGCACGGCGATACAGGCCACGGTGCAGTCGCGGCCCTTGGCCACGTGGTCGGCCAGCATCAGCGCGTAGTTCATCTTGTAGATGTGGTCGCCGGCCAGCACCACGATGTAGTCGGCGCCATAGCTCTCCAGGATGTCGCGGTTCTGCTGCACGGCGTCGGCCGTGCCGCGGTACCAGTGTTCATTGTCGTTGCGCTGCTGGGCCGGCAATAGGTCCACGAATTCGTTCATTTCATTTTTCAGAAATGCCCAGCCACGCTGCAGATGGCGTAACAGACTGTGTGACTTGTATTGCGTGATCACGCCGATGCGCCGAATGCCCGAATTCAGGCAATTCGACAACGCAAAGTCGACGATGCGGAACTTGCCGCCGAAATAAACCGCCGGCTTGGCGCGCTTGTCGGTCATGTTCATGAGGCGGCTTCCGCGGCCTCCGGCAAGCACCAGCGCTATGGCGCGCTTGGGTAAATCGAGGCTATGGGCCAGGTCGTTTGTCTTCACGGATGCCTCCTATTGCGCGGTTGGTCCGCGGTTGTGCACAGTTGTTTTTTATTTCACGCAGGCATCTTAATCGGGCCACCCGCCTGCGTACCGCCCGGCCCGGTTTTTGCACGTCTGCCAGCATCGCCGCAACGCGACCGTGGCGTTACCGATGAATTACCGCGTGCGAGAATCATTCTGGACCCAACCGCATTTTTCGCCGACCCCGTCAGACCCTGCCCTGGCCGTCGGCTTTTCGATGATTTCGATGAACCTGCCGCCCGGTCCCTGCCGCGCGGCCATTCCCCAAG
>JAQGMQ010000773.1 GCA_028292305.1 Rhodoferax sp. | reverse complement strand
TCGTTCGAGTTCATCGCGTTCATGCGAGGAGTGCACCGTGGCCGATTCACAAGTCAACACCTGCCGACCGGACCGCCGCATCACGTTCACAAGCGAGTGGTGGGAACGCCATGCCGGTGATGCCGGTCTGCCCGCGCCGGGTGCGGCGGCCGGTGTCGATGTGACCGCGTCTGGCAAACCATGAGCGCCGCCCTGGCCGTCGCTGGCGCATCGGCGCTGCTGCATGCGGCCGTCGTCGCGGGGCTGGCCCGGCAAGGTGTGGCTGAACAGCTCGGCTGCCCCGTCGCCGTCAGCCTGCTGGCGCCGGACCAGCTGCCTGATCTGCTGCCTGATCTGCTGCAGGAAAGCGGCAGCACCGGGTCCGCGCGGATCAACCTTTTCCTCTACCGCGTGGCGCCCAACATGGCGCGGCGCAACCAAGACCCCGGCGCGCCCTCGCCGTTGCGCTTGCCCGGTCATGCTGCGCCTGGCGTGGGGGGTGTGGAAGTGGGTGCAGGCCGGCTGCCGCAACTGCTGGATCTGTACTACCTCGTCTCGGTTTCCGGTGACCAGGCACTGCATGCCGAAGTCTTGCTGGGCAGCGTCATGCAGCTGTTCGAAGACAACCCGGTATGGGCGCGTGCTGCGATCGATGCGGCGCTGGCTGCCGATGCCGCAAGCCTTGCCCAGCACATCGAACGCGTGGCGATCACGCCGCAGCTGCTGCCGACGGAAGCGCTGGCGCAGCTGTGGACGGCGACGCGCAGCCCGTTGCGGCTGTCGGCGGGTTATCTGGCATCGGTCACCTGCGCGGAAGCGGCGGTGACCGACGGGCAGCCGCCACTGCCAGTCCTATCCGGGCGTGACAGGGGGCCGGCCGGCCTCGTTCCGCGCATCACGCCCACGGCGCTCCACACGAACGCGTCGACATGGACCGACCTCGTTCTGCCCGATGCGCAGATGCAGGCGCTGCGCCAGATCAGTGTGCGCATGCGGCGGTGCCAGACGGTTTATGCCCACTGGGGTTTTGGCAAGAAGCTGCGCCGCGGTAGCGGTGTGACAGCGCTCTTCGCGGGCGAAAGCGGCACCGGCAAGACCCTGGCCGCCGAAGTGCTGGCGGACGAGCTGAAGCTGCCGCTCTACCGCGTCGACTTGGCCCGTGTTGCCAGCCGCCACATCGGCGAGACCGAGAGGAACCTGGGCCGCGCGCTGGCGACGGCCGATCGCCAAGGCGCCATCTTGCTGTTCGACGAGGCCGAGGCACTGTTCGGCAAACGCACCGAAGTGCAGGACAGCCACGACCGCTATGCGAACATCGACGTCAGCTACCTGATGCAACGCGTCGAGGCGCATGACGGACTGGCGATCTTCAGCACCCGCAACCGCGCCTCACTCGACCCGGCCTTCACGCGGCGGCTGCATTACGTGGTGCAGTTCGGCGTGCCCGACCCCATCGGACGCGAGGCGATCTGGCGGGCCAGCTTTCCGCCCGAAGCCCCGCGCGATCCGCTGCAACCGATCGACCTTGCGCAACTCGCCCAGTTGCCGTTGACCGGCGGCAGCATCCGCGACATCGCCATCACCGCGGCTTTTCTGGCGGCTGAAGACGGCGCGGCGATAGGCATGCAGCAGGTGCTGCGCGCAGTTGAAATGCACGCGGCGAGGCGCGGGTGATGGGCATGTCGGTTTCGCTGTTCAAGCAACCTGAAGCTGACCATGGCAAGCCGTCAAGGTTGAGCCACAATGCACTTCATGCACAGCCCAAAACTCGAAGAAGCGCGCGCATTCGCGGTCAAGATGCATGGCCCGCAGCGGTATGGTGCGCACCCCTACGTACACCACCTGGATGCAGTTGTTGCGATCCTTGAGCCGTTCGGACTTGAGGCCCAGACAATCGGCTACCTTCATGATGTGGTCGAAGACACAGAAGCGACGGTCGCGGACGTTCAGAGCCTTTTCGGTGAAGAAGTGGCGCAGTGTGTAACCCTTCTCACCGACGAACCGGGCATTGATAGAAAAGAGCGCAAGACCAAAACCTACGCCAAACTTGCCGGTGTGTCGGGAGTGCTCGAAGTGGCTCTGGTCGTCAAAGCGGCCGACCGGCTTGCAAACGTTCGGGCATGTGTTGCTGATGGCAACATCGGGCTGTGGAGCGTCTACCAGAGTGAGCAAGTTGTTTTCAAAATATCTGCGTTTCGCCTTGGCCTCTGCGGTGCGATCTGGTCTGAACTTGAACTGCTTCTTTCCTCTGAAAATCGACCTCTTTCGGTTTGAGAGAGTTGTAAGCGGGGCGTCACCTACCGCCCTCCGGTTTTGACGAGCTCTCTGATTCCGTCGACACTGCCGACTCAACCTGACTTGTAGAACTGCATGAAAAATCTAATAACCGGTAATTACCTTTTGGTATCTCTGCTGGTTGCAGGTACGTCGCGACTGGCGCCCGATATGGAGTGCCTTTGCCAGAGAATGTTTCCGAGCTGCCGATCTTGAATAACAGGGTTTCGATGGTGACGGTGCCACCGGGTCAGTATCTGTTGGTCGGGTGGCCGCAAGACGGGGCTGCACTGTCTTGGAGAACCCAGGAAGGAAGGCCAAATATATCGGAACAACCGTTTGCCATAACCAAGGGGGCAGTCACCATATTGGGTCGCTTCGTAGCTGATGCCAACAGTAGGCGGAAGATATTGGGAACGGAGTACTACATTGGAATCCGGATATCTGCGGAACCGCAGACTGAATTGTTCGAGGCTACGCGCGCCGTTTACAAGTCCATCGAGTCAGTTCCGTTTTCTTGTTTTATTTGCAAAAATGACTCGTCTCGAGGCGGTGTCGATGCCGCAATATATGCATTCCGCGCCGGTTAGGCGACGCTGGTAGCGTTGCTAACGTGCGAAACAAATGCTCGTCTCGCTTCCTACGGGGAATACGTTCAGAAAAGCCCGCAGCGGCTCCCGGCCAAATACCGTGCACACCCATGATCAATTCCAACCTTGCTTCGCTCCGGTTTGCTGTGATCGTGCTGCGCATGGTTCTTTGCGGAACGTCTTCACTGCACGCCAATGAGGTCGGAGTGCCGCCAGTTGGAGAGTTATCTCAGATCGACGCACGTGTCACCAAACTCGCGGAACGTACGCAACTGATTATCTCGCTGGCTTCAAGGAGGCTTTGGCTCGGGGCAGAAAGTGACTGACAGGCCCAGAGCGACAAGGCGTGGTCAACCCTGTCTCTGCGTGATAAGGCGTTCACGAATCGCCACTCACCCCACCCCCACCGCCGCCTGCTCCGCACTGATCTCCGTCCACAGATCCAGCAACCACCCGTCGTCAAAAGAAATCTCCTCCACCCGGAAGAACCGCCCGTCGCACAGGTCGATGGTGAAGCTGCGCCGGGGCACGCTGCGGCGCTTGTTGTCGGCGGCTTCGAGCCAAACTTCGATGTTGTCGGTGTCGATGCGCGGGCCGATTTTCTCAGTGTGGCAGTGGCGCATGATGCTGGCGAAGCTGCGTGCCTGCGGGGGCACGGCGTAGAGCCGCAGGAAGGCGGCGTTGGCCCAGGCCAGGCGGTCGGAGGGGTCGAACAGGGCGGCGCCGATGTCGCCCAGGCTCAGGCCGGCGAGCACGCGTTTGACGATGGGCACGTCGTCGCGCAGGCCGCGGTGCAGGCCGTCGGCCGCGGTCAGCGGCGCGGGGCGGCTGTCGCCGGCGGTGACGACGCAGTCGCGGCCACGGTCCTTGGCCCGGTACAGCATCTGGTCGGCCAGCCGCATCCAGGCTTCGTGGCTGGGCAAATCTCGCGTGAGTGCGGCCACGCCGAAGCTGGCGGTGACCACCCGTTGCGGCAGCAGCGGCTCGGTGCTAAGGCTGGCCTGCAGGCGTTGCATGAGTTCGCTGGCTTCGCGCGGCGCGGTGCCGGGCAGCAGGATGCCGAACTCTTCGCCGCCGTAGCGGCCGGGGGCGTCGGTGCTGCGCAGGCTGGCTTGCAGGCGTTGGGCGAAGCCGCGCAGCACGGTGTCGCCGGCGGCGTGGCCGAGGGTGTCGTTGACGCGCTTGAAGTGGTCCAGGTCGACCAGCACCAGCGTTGCGATTTCGCCGGACCGGCCGAACCGGGCGAATTCGGCCTTGACCATGTTTTCCCAGTGGCGGCGGTTGTACACGCCGGTCAGGCCGTCGTGCTGGCTCAGGTGGGCCAGGTCCTCGCGCTGGCGCTTGAGCTTGGTGAGCGCGCGGTAGGTGATCTGGCCCACCGAGATCGGGTGCAGCAGCAAGAGCGGCAGGCAGGCCATCACCTGCACCATGTCAGAGGTGGGTGACCAGTGCACGCCATAGAGCAGCAGGCCGACGGCGATGCCGCCCGCATGGGCCACGGCGCCGCGCGCGAACTGGCGCCGACCGCCGGCGATCATGCTGTCCATGCCCATCAGCGTGAACATGAGCACGCTGGGCAGCGCGTTGAAGGCCATGGCGGCGATCCACACGCCGCCCAGGAAGTGGTCGATCAGGATGCTGCGGCGTTCGGCGCGTACGCTGTCGTTGCCGCGGCGCGACCATTGCCAGGCCAGGTGCGGCCAGACGAAGGCATGCAGCACCGGGCCGAGCCAGATCCACCACGGGTCACCGCGCGGGCCGAGCACCCCGGCCACCGAGACGAAGCCAAGCGCCAGCCCGATCACACGGGGCCCGTAGCTGGCGCGTGCGAAGTTGTGGGAAGGCAGGCGGTCGCGTTTCACCGGGGTGACGTGGCGCTTGGCCCGGGGCCGGAACGGCGCAGGCGGCACAGCCAGGCCTCGAGTTCGGCGGCCGGCATCGGGCGGGCGAACAGGTAGCCCTGCAGCACCGGGCAGCCGCCGTCGGCCAGGAACCGGCGCTGGGCCTCGGTCTCGACGCCTTCGGCCACCACCTTGAGCGCCAGGCTCTCGCCGATGCGCAGCACCGAGGTGGTGAGCGCGCGGGCGGCCTTGTTGTGCTCCAGGTCCTGCACGAAGCTCTTGTCGAGCTTGAGCTCGCTGATCGGCAGGCGGTGCAGGTAGCCCAGGCTCGAATAACCGGTGCCGAAGTCGTCCATGGACAGGTGCACACCCTGGGCATGGATGGCCCTGATGGTGTCGAGCACCACCGGGTCGGGGTCGAGCATGACGCCTTCGGTCATCTCCAGCGTCAGCTCGGCGGCCGGCAGGCCGTGCTCGCGCAGCACGCGGGCCACGTGCCCGGGCAGGGCCGCGTTCTGGAAGTTGCTGGCCGACAGGTTGACGGCCAGGCCCGGCACCGGCACCGCACGACGCCGCCAGTCGGCCAGCTGGCTGCAGGCCTGGCCCAGCACCCACATGCTGAGTTCGTCGATCAGGCCGCATTCCTCGGCCAGCGCCACGAAGCGCATCGGCGGCACGGCACCCAGCGTGGGGTGCTGCCAGCGCAGCAGCGCCTCCAC
>JAQGMQ010000920.1 GCA_028292305.1 Rhodoferax sp. | reverse complement strand
CCAGCACCATCAGCGCGACGACGGACCAGAACACGTCGAACAATGCCAGCTCTAACCAGACCACCGCCCTGGCTGCTGCGGATCTGGACCTGACACTGACGCCATCCGCCACCAACGTGGTAGCCGGAGAGGCGTACAGCTTTAGCCTGACGTCGACGAACCACGGGCCGAATGCGTTGGCATCGGACGCCAGCCAGACGATCAGTTTCACCGTTCCTGTAGGGTCATCGGTGACCTCCCAGCCTGCAGGGGGTAGCTGGACTTGCGCTCCCAGCACGGGTTACCCCCTGGCGAGCGGTGCGACGATCAACTGCACCCTCCCCGGCGCCCTTGCGGTCAACGCAACGACCAGCGCGCTCGTCGTCAATGCGGTGAGCAACATTGCCGGCACCGTATCCGCGGCGTTCGCCGTCTCTGCCAAGAAAGGCGACGGCACGCCGATGGAAGACGGGGATCTGAGCAACAACACCAGAAATGTGAGCATCACTTCGTCCAGCGGTTCGGACGTTGCCGTCGTCAAAACCGCGTCCCCCACGGTAGTCGCGCAAAATGCCAACGTCACCTACACGCTGACGCCGCGTCATAACGGCGGCGAGCAGCCCGGTGGTGGCGGAGGAACGATCACCGTCACCGACACCCTTGGGGCGAACCTGACCTTTGTTTCGGCCAGCGGGACCGGTTGGAGCTGCATAGGACCTGGCCCAACGATCACCTGTACGAGACCTGGCCCTTACACGGGCGGAAACTTCACCAATATGCCTGCGATCACGGTGGTCGCCACCGCGACGGCCCTTGGGACGCTGGGCAATACGGCAGTTATTGCGATTCCCGAAACCGATCCCGACACCAACAACAACACCAGTTCCATCAACATCACGGCCACGAACGATGCGGACTTGGCGATCACCAAGACGGCATCGCTCAACCCGGTACTGCCTGGCCAGGGCTTCAACTACATCCTGGCCGTTCGGAACCTCGGGCCATTGGCGTTGCCTGGCGGGCAAACCGTTACCGTCACCGATTCCTTGCCACCGGGCGTCCAGCTGACCGGTCAACCCACGGGCAGCGGATGGATTTGTACCCCGGCCGCCGGATTCCCGCTTCCAGGCGCCGCCATCAGCTGTACTTCTACCGGCGCTCTGGGTACAAACGCCAACGCCAATGCAATCACGGTACCGGTCTCCCTGATCGGCGCCACCACCGAGACCAACACGGCTTGCGTGGCGCTCGCCGGCGCCGGCCCGGTAGATCCCGACCCCGGGCTGACTGACGACAATTGCGCTGGTGCAGCCGTCACAGCTTCGACGACCCAAGCCGATCTGCAGATCACCAAAGTAGCCTCGGGAACGGTCATCGCCGGCCAGGACCTGACATACACGATCAACGTGGCGAACCTCGACCCGGACACGTCGACCAATGTCGTCGTCACTGATGCACTCGGAAGCTTGGTGAACACTGGAGGTCTGCAGTCGATTACGACCTCTCTGGGGACCTGCACGCCCGCGGTTTTACCGGCCAACGGAACGTCGCAGACCCTTACCTGCAACCTTGGCAACATGGTCTCCGGCGCCAACGCCACTATCACGGTGGTGGTCAGGCCAAGTATTGCTGCGACCGGAGCGCGCGTGAATACTGCGACGGTTCGCTCGCCGAACGTCGGTGATCCAAACCAAGCCAACAACACGGCCTCGGCCAGTAGCACCGTGACCGCGATTGTGGATTTGCGTGCCGGTAAGACAGCAACGCCGAGTTCAGTTCCCGCTGGTACGCCGATCACTTTCATCGCCACACTGATTAACGATGGCCCCTCGACCGCGCAGAACGCGCGTGTCACCGACACGCTGCCTGCTAACGCCATCTTGGTGGGAAGCCCCGTTGCTTCGAACGGTGGGACGTGTACCGTTCCGCCAGTCGGGACCGCCGGCGGGACCTTGGTTTGCACCTGGGCAAGTGTCCCTGCCGCATCTCAGCGCACGGCTACCTACCGGATGCGGCCGCTCGGTACCGCGGCTGGCCAGAACGTGGTGAACTCCGTTGTCGTGAGCACCACGACCGCGGAGACGACCCTATCCAACAACTCCGCCACCACGACCACCGCGGTCACGGCGCCCGATCTGGACATCGTCATCAACAAGGTCGACAGCGCCGATCCGATCAACCTGGGCCAGTTCACGACCTACACCATCACGGTGAACAACGCCGGGCCATCCTACGGCACTAACGTTGTCATGACCGATGTGTTCCCTGCAACCGGCTCAAACCCAACCGCCACCTTCAGTTACCAGGGCTTCCTGACCGTGGACTCCTCTGGCACCTGTTCCACCCAGCCAGCGATCGGCGCCATCGGCGGAACGTTGGTTTGCGCTTTCCCTGGCCTGGACAGCGGTCAAACCGCTACGGTGACCTACCGCATGCGCGCGGAGTCCTTGCTGGTCCCCGGCGCCACCAGCGGCACGGTGTTCAACGGGGCGACTGTGGTCGTCAACGAGACCGAGCGCACCCTGGCCAACAACTTCATCCAGGAGTTCACGACGACCAACCGGGTGGCGATTGCGACGGATCTGGCGCTGACGAAGACAGCGCCTGCGACCGCAGTCACAGCCGGGGCGAGCCTGGTCTATACCCTCACGGTGCTGAACAACGGCCCGCTCCCAAGTGATGGTTCGCAAGTGATCGACACGCTTCCGCCGGGCGCGACTTTTGTGTCGGCGCCGGGCTGTGTAAATGCAGCAGGAACCGTCATGTGTTCAGTGGGTGCTTTGGGCGTAGGCGCCAGCAAGGTATTCAGTCTGACCGTTCAGTTGGCTAACCCTTACAACGGCGCTCGTCCTCTTACAAACACGGCAACCGTGGACGCACCCGGTGATACGGTTCCTGGCAACAACACGTCGACAGCAACAACTCCAGTTGCTGCCAATCCAAACGTCGTCGGCGTACCAACGCTCTCACAATGGGGATTGATCATTTTGTCGGCGCTGCTGGGACTTCTCGCGCTTGGGGTGACAAGACGGCGTAACAAACAGCAGCTGTAGGGGACAAGTCCGGTGGCACACAGCCATCAGATTAGAGCTGATGCCCTTTCCCAATCGCAGACGGATGGGCGTCAGCTTTTAAACAACGGAGATTTGGGATTAGCCGCCCTTACCGTCGCCTTTGGACTTGGGGGCGCCAGAGTCCGGTAGCTTGCTGGCCCCAGCGTTGGTACCGGCACTTGAGGCCGCAGGCATCGCCTTCTTAGCAGTCGTACCGCTATTTGTCGAAGTGCTGCTCGCTGGCGGCGTGGAACTCGTCTGGGCGATCGCGGCAGCTCCAAACATACTACCGGTTAAAACGATCGCAAGGGATGCCTTCTTAGTGAATTGGATGGGGGACATGGGAGCTCCTGGTGATGGTTCATTGCGCTGCCCGATCGGGCGTCGCTGAGCCCAGCATAAAGAGGCCTTCGCTGCAAATCATCGGTGCAGATAACGGGGTGGGGTAGGACGCGACCTTGATTGGTGGGGGCCACACAATATGGATACGGTGCGGCGCCTCCTTGCGCTCTACGTCTTGGCGCCGTGCTTGTGCTCCGCCGAGATGATCTGCTGGAGTACCGCCGAAGGGTCCGTGTTGTCCGAGAACCCATCCACCTCCGCTTGGTCCTCGGCGGACACCTGCATCTTGTCGGCCATCTTCGACAGCAACCGCAGAATGGACGTCGTTTCACGCTCGGTCAGCAAATTCATTTGCAAGTCCAAGTGGTGCCGCCGCTCGCTCTCGATGGCGGAGAAATTCTGGCTGATGAGGATCAGAACCGACAGGAAAATCGCCTCGAGGGAAACGACAAGCATGAGGAACTGAAACGGATAGGGGTCGAAGCTCTTGAATTCAGCGTTCCATGCGATCCACACGGCGAACCAGGCGACCTGGATCCATAGGAAAGTCAGGCTGCCGCAAAACGCGGCGGTTTTTTGAACCGCCCGATAGAAGACCGACTTGCGCTTACGCCGCTCGTCCTCGTGGCACAGGATCGATTCGATATTCTTCTCGGTGAAGGCCCCAATGACCTCGTTAACTTTGCCGCGGAAGGGGTGCTCCGGCTCCGAATCCGGAAGCAGCGCTTGAGTGTTGGCCATGCAATTTCTCCGTAGGAAGCACGAGCCTATCACTGGCGCGTAAACGCCAAGCCGCTTCCTTCGCACTGGACAGCGCCATCCGCGATGCGACAATCGCCGCGGCCCCCTCCTTCGCGGGGGCACCCCTTTGGAGACCGCTTTGTGACTGTTCGGCATCGCAACAACGTCCATGTAGCTGGCGCGGGCGCCGCGACCATTTTCTTCGCCCACGGGTTTGGGTGCGACCAGAACATGTGGCGGCTGATGCAGCCAAGCTATGCCGAGCGCTTCCGGACGGTGGCGTTCGACCTGGTGGGGAGTGGCGCGTCGGACCTTTCCGCCTACGATCCAGCGAAATACGGCTCACTCTCCGGCTACGCCGACGACGTCCTGGAAATCGTCGGCGAATTCAGCGAGGGCCCCTCGATCTTCGTCGGCCATTCCGTGAGCGCCATGATCGGCTTGCTGGCCGACTTGAAGTCGCCCGGAACGTTCGCCGCGCAAATCATGGTGGGCCCCTCCCCGTGCTTCATCAACGACGGCGACTACCACGGCGGCTTTGAGCGGGCGGATATCGAATCATTGCTGGAGACTTTGGAGAGCAACTACCTGGGATGGTCGAGCAACATGGCGCCAGCCATCATGGGCGCGCCGGGCCAGCCCGAGTTGGGCCAGGAGCTTACGAACAGCTTTTGCCGAACCGACCCTGACGTCGCCAAGCAATTCGCGCGAGCCACCTTCCTGTCTGACCATCGTGCCGACCTGCCCAAACTCGCGACGCCCACGTTGATCCTTCAATGCGATGACGACTTCATCGCCCCGATGGCTGTAGGCGAATACATGCTCCGCTCCATGCCGGCTGCGGAGCTAAAAATCATCGACAACGTGGGCCACTGCCCACACCTGAGCGCGCCAAGCGCGTGCGCGCAGGCCATCAACGATTTCCTGGCCAGGCGCGGCTTCTGACCTAGTGAGCGAAGCGGTTCCCCCTTCACCCGAGACGATCGACCTCGTTGACGACGCGCCGTGCGCGCTGGCGCGCACGTCTACGAACGGCACGTTCATGCGCGTGAACGCCACGCTTTGCGGCTGGTTGGGCTATTCGGCCGACGAGCTGGTGGGAAAGCGCAAGGTGCAGGACCTGCTGAGCATGGGCGGGAAGATATTTCATCAAACCCATTGGGCGCCGCTGCTGCAAATGCAGGGATCTGTCTCGGAGGTGCGGCTGGAGTTGATCCACAAGGATGGGAGCCGCGTGCCGATGATCATGAACGCGGTCCGCCGGGAGCGCGCGGGAGCGGTTGTCCATGACTTGGCGGCCTTCGTGGCCCGGGACAGAGACAAGTTCGAACAGGAGCTGGTCGCCTCGCGCAAGCGGCTGGAGGCCGCCATTGAGGAAGCCACCGGGCTTCAAGAAGAGGCCAAGGACCGGGCGCTGTTTGCCGAGCAGATGATGGCCATTGTCAGCCACGACTTGCGTACCCCCCTCGCGACCATCCTGATGAGCGCGCAGGTGTTGGGCCGGCGTGCGCCCTCGGCCGACCAACTCCGAGTGTTGGAGAGGATCTCTCGGGCGGCCAGCAGGGCCAATCGCATGGTCTCCGATCTTTTGGACTTCACGCGAGCCAGGCTTGGCAAAGGGCTGGCGGTGGAGCGCAGAAGATTGAATCCGCACTCGGCTGTCGCGGACTCGGTCGAGGAGCTGACCTCGGCTTGCCCCGGCCGCGATCTGCAACACGTGAGGGAGGGATCGGGCCACGGCCTGTTCGACGTGGATCGGCTAGCCCAGTTGGTGGTCAATCTCGTCACAAACGCGGTTGCCTACGGCGACGCTTCGCGGCCCGTCATCGTGACCTCTACAGCGCGCGCCGACTCGTTCTCGGTGTCGGTGCTGAACTTCGGAACGCCGATCCCAGCCGAAGCGATGCCGTCGCTCTTCGAGCCCATGGTCCGGGGCCACGGGCATAGCAACGGCGGCCGCAGCGTTGGCCTGGGCCTCTACATCGTGAGCGAGATCGCTAAAGCCCACGGCGGATCCGTCGAGGTCAGCTCGGACGAGGTATCGGGCACCCAGTTCACCGCCCATTTCCCTGGCTAGGCGGCTGCTGGCCTAGGCTGGTACTGGCCACCTCCGCGCACCATCGCGCCCGGCATGGGACTGGGCCTGCAGCTCAAAAGTGATGATCCGATTATTTCGTTAAGCATCCTACAATTTGTTGAGGCGTTCTCCGACCGACGCCGTGGAACCGTTTGCGGAAGATGCTTGGCAGCCGGCCGTCGAGCCTGGCCCCACGAAGCATAGAAGGACTACATCATGGCCACTGCGAAAAAGACTCCTGCGAAGAAGGCATCCCAGCCCAAAGAGGCGACCGCCATCCTGCGCGCCGACCACAAGCTCGTGAGCGATCTATTCGAGCAGTTCGAAGGCACGCGATCTACGCCCAAGAAGGCGAAGATCGTCGCGCAGATCTGCAAGGAGCTCACGGTGCATGCGCAGATTGAAGAGGAGATTTTTTACCCTGCGGTCAAGGCCGCCTTGAAGGACAAGGAGCTGGTGCCCGAGGCGACCGTCGAGCACGCCACGCTAAAGGACCTGATTGCTCAGGTGCAGGGCGTCGAGCCGGATGGCGAGATGTATGACGCTAAGGTCAAGGTCATGGGCGAATACGTCAAGCACCATGTGAAGGAAGAGCAGAACGAGATGTTCCCGAAAGCCAAGGCCACGAAGCTAGACCTGATGGCTCTTGGCGAGCAGATGCTGGCGCGCAAGCAAGAGCTGATGGCCGCGCAAATTTGATTCGACCACCCCTGAGGAGGCGTCCATGCAAACGGCAAGCTCGACTATCTATGGCAGCCTTGACAAGCCCGGCGCTGGGCTCTGGACCATGAATAAGTCCGGAGTTGCCGTCGTTCAGTTCGAGACTACGGACTGCGCCGCATGGGCACCAAACAACGCTCACAGAGGCGGCGCTGCATTTTGCAGTCAATAAGCGCATAGCTATATCGCGTGCAGGTTTAAACAGGGCGCCCCTGGGCCCCTGACGTTCAACGCACGAACAGCGCGACGAGCCACTGCCGCTTCCACGGGTCGACGCATTCGACGCGCAGCTTGGGCATCCCAGTGAATATTGCCATTTGCGTGTTTTGAGGTGGCGTCGTCCAAGGCCGCGCCATCATGACCCGAGCGCGCCCATCCCGGACCGCCGATCCCCTCCCGTCTGCCAGACAGACTACTGGCCCAGCCTGGTCCACATTGATCAACGTCGCGGGCGTGGAGGCTGGTTTGGCGGAGGCCCTGGGTAAGCTTGAAGCCGATTTGCTGTCCAGGCACCAAGGGCCCGGCCAGGAGCAGCGGCTGGCGCTTTGCCGACTCGAATTCGCCCACCTTGCCAGCGACATCGTCGCGCGAGTCGAGCAAGGATTGACCCTGCAGGAACTCGAACGCCTGGGGCCGGCGGGACGATTCTATGAAGGGGTGAATGGGCCAAGCTGACCCAGTTCGGCTGGAAGCCCAAAAGGCCCGCCATAGATCCTACGCTTGATCCTTTAGGGTGCAATCACAGGAGAACGTTTCTGCTCTCGCTGATGTCCGCAGATCGGTGTTGTCGCTCCAACTCCCGCCCCAATTGTCTAGCCTCGCGACATCCAATCCGTCAGCTGCTCGGCGACGAAGGCTCTACTGGTCTGGATGGTCGCCGAGCCCTGGCCTTGCAAGCTCCGCAGTTGGGGCGGACAATTGGCGTCACTGTCCAGCGGACAGGGAAGGACACGGCCGTGGAAGTGATTCGCTTGGCAACCACCAAAGCGGCGTTTCATCAACTGCCGCCCAGCTGGTTCAAAACATACTGGACGCCAGACACGCCATGCGCCCGCTCGACGATCGAGCTGTTGGCGCGCGTGTGCAACAGCCGCCTTGGCGCCGACTCTTGCTGGCTTCAAAGCGCGACCATCGCGCACACGCCAGCGGGCCGGAGGCTTGGCGCTTTTCCGTCCAGCGGGACGCCCTAGTCATGGCCGCCTCTGGACCTGCGCCGGCTTGATCGGAATACCCCGACACCAGCTGGAACGGCGGCGGGCAGCGGGTCGTCCTTCAGTCCGTTTCTGCCTCACCCGAGCGCCAGCGGCGGCGCGATCCGCGCCGGAATGACATAACGTCCAAATTGACCACATCCATCGGCTGCAGCTTTTGGGCGCCTAAGGCGGCATTCCAAGGATTTCCCAGCCTTTCTAAAAGGAGAACACCGCCACGGAGTTCCGTCCCTGCGCCTTGGCCGCATAACAGGCGCTGTCCGCAGCGCTCAGCACGGCGGCCGCGTTATTAAACGAGCCGTCCACTGCAACCACTCCGATGCTGGCGCCGACGCCGAACGATCTACCCTCCCAGATCAACCGATAGGCATCGACCGCATGTCGCAATTTCTCACCAACCTCCAATGCCCGGGCCAACGGACATCCCCGGAGCAGGATGGCGAACTCGTCGCCTCCAAGTCGCGCCACGGTGTCGGCCTGGCGCACCTGCCCCGCCAACGCGCCGGCGACGTCGCGCAAGAGGGCGTCGCCCGCCGGATGGCCCCCGGTGTCGTTGACCTGTTTGAAATGGTCCAAATCAATGAACATCGCGCAAAACGGCTCAATGGCCGCGCGCGTCGTCGCCTCTTCCAGCAGTTCCTCGAAGGCGGCCCGGTTGGATAAACCGGTAAGGGAATCGTGGGTGGAGGTCCAGGCAAGTCGCTCGCGGTGCGCGCGCGACGCGGAGATGTCCTCCACTGTCCAAATCGTGCCCTTTGAGCGATCCCCCGGCGCCACGGCCCGGCCGCGCATGCGGGCCCAGAACACTACGCCGCCCGGCCGCGCCAACTCCACCTCGCCATTGAACGCGCCGTCCCTCATAAAGGCGGGGCGAGCGCGCGCGGATAGCGCGTCGTATGCCTCCTGAGACACATGGATGATGGCCGTGGGCTTGCCCACGATGTCGGCCCTCTCGAGCCCGAAAACCTCGCAGAATTGACGGCTCACCATCTCGAAACGACCCTCGCGGGTGAGCGCGATGCCGATATCGGCATGGTCGAGCACGGCTTCGATCTGGGAGAGGAGCGCGTCTGTCTCCCCCTGTTTTTGGCGGCGCTGGTCGACCACCCGCGCGAACGCGCGGCCAAGCTGCCCTACCTCCCCTCGTCCGCGCGGCCACTCCTCCGCTGACAAGTCGCCCTCATTCAGTAGTCGCTTGGCGCGCGCGCGCAGACGGGAGATCGGAAGCGTGATGAGCCAAGCGAGGCCGCCGGAGACGGCTGCCACCGCAAGCGCTGCCCCCGCCGCGGAAGCCCAAGCTGCCTGTCGAGCGCCCGTCACTGGTGCGAGAGCTACCTTCAAAGGTGTCAGGCGCGCGAGGGTCCAATCGGTGTCGGGGATGCCGGCCATCGCCACCAAATGGCCCTGGCTTAGCGTGGTTGTGCCAATCGTATCGATCGGGCTGCCGGCGGCGCGCCACAGCGCGAGCGCGTCCGCGAACCCTGGCTCGTCGGAGGCTTGCCCCAACAATCTCGCCGCGTTGGTGTGGGCCATGAGCAACCCCTGGCGATTCATGACAAGGACCCTGGACCCCTCCTCGCGGCTCGTTCGAGCCGTCTCGGAGAAGAGGTTGTTCGAGCTCAGCGTGAGCACGCCGACCAGGACGCCCAGCGCCTCGCCGCCCGCCCCCCGGGCGGACATGGCCATCAGGACGATTGGCGTGTTGACCCGCTTGGCGGCCAGAGGCTCGGAGATCACCAGCTGATCGGTGCGCAGCGCCTGCTGAAAATAGGCGCGGTCCCCGATGTTGGGCATATCCGAAGTGAGCTTGCCCAGGGAGAGGCGCCCAAGCAACTCACCGTTGGGACGAGCCGCTAGCACGCCTTCGAAGAGAGACCCCAAGGCAGAGTTAGAGGCCAAGTGCCGTCGCATCGCCTCCGGGTCGGCCCACAGATCGGGAGGAGTCTGCCGCGCCGCGGCCTTCAAAGCGTCGCGCAACATGTCGACTTTTGTCCCGAGCAAGGTCGCGGTGCGCTCAGCGTCGTCGCTCTCATCTTGCACCAGCAGACGCTCCATGTTGCCCTCGGTGGCGACAAGCGCAAAGTGGGCGGTGACCGCGGCGGCCGCTACTGCGGCGGCCACGGCTATGGCGACGATCTGGAATTTTAGCGTGTGGACCCACGCTAGGCGGAGTGGGATCGGGGGGAGCGCGAGCAGCATGGGCGGCATGCTACCTGGGGCCTCTGACCCAGTCCATCAATCTGAGCTGCGGCCGCTGGGTCCGTCAGGCCCTGCAACCGCAACCTCCTTCCGAAACTCTCCTACACGGAGCGGTGGTCACGGGCGTTAGCGTCAGACGGGAGTGTTGTGCACATCCCATTCACGTTCGCGCACTACGCCTGCTCCATCAACCCGGTGGAAAGTAACTAGCCAAGACCCGAGGGGGTTGTCGGTGGATTCGATCGCTTGATCCGGCGCGGCCGGTCCAGCTTAGGCGCTGTCTGGTCGCGCAGGAGACGCATCATCGAGAGATGATGCTCAAACGGCGTCGCAGCCAGCCTGAAACCGCGTTCCCACATCTCATCCTCAAATTCTCTGAGATGGTAGACAGACTTCATGCCCGAGGCGAGATTCGCCCAGTGCCGAAGCACCGAAGTTTGCACGTCCTCTTTGGGCCAACGGATCAATAACCGCGCGATGCGGGCGATGAAAAGCATGCGCATGATCTTGACGTCCTCTCGCAGGGCCTATGTAGGAGCGCGCCTCTATTCACCTCCTGTTGATCAAAAACAGACATCGCGAAAACTCCCAATTGACTCGCAGCCTGAAGCCTGCATCGGCGAGTCAGGCATCGGTAGCCGTCAGAAAACTGGGTGGCGCGCATTTCCAATCTTCGACATCAGCTACGGCACAACTTTGATTCAATTTAGGAGAGCACGAAACAGGGCAGCCTCATACTTACTACTTGCCAGATCAAATGCCGAGAGGGTGACATGAGCCTGGGAAGCCTTTTATACGTGCGATGGCTGTTGGTTCCCATTGCCGCAACCCTGGCCGCCGGCGTTATGGCCTGGATCGTGCGCATCGCAGCAACTCTGTTACCGCGTCTATTCCCCAACTTGTTGGTCGGCATTTACGCTGACCTCTTTTGGAAATTGGTCTTAGTGCCGGGCATGGAATCGGCGCTGCTCGGCTTCGCGTTCGTCCAGGCGGCTGTCGTATGGCGCCAACTGCCAAAGCTAAAACTGCTGCGATCCTTTCAAACCTGATTGTTGGCGTGTTCACCATACTGACGCTGGCGGTCTGGCTCTTGGACCCAACGTCTGTTCGGTCCAATCTGCAGGCAACGGTGGGCTGCATTGCCGCGTACATCGGCGCCCGCTTGGCGTCCCATAGCGATTTAAGGTAGATGATAATTATTATTATCATCTACAAATATCACGGACAAGACAAGTCGCTGGTGCCTAGCCTGTAGAAAGACTATTCACCACTGGAACAGTTCGTGCCGATCCAAGACTTACCAGCAGGGGCCGCGAGGAATACTTGCGGCGCGGCCGCTCCCGCAACCTATGCGTATGGACCCGCATAATAGGCCACGGTTGTGCCACGATTAATGCGCCGAACAGACTACGATGGGCGACACAAGAGGTTCATATGCCGCTAGTATTTTTGACTCGAATGGCTGCCGCCGAGCTACCGGTCGTAATCAGTTGCACCTGCGATATGAAGCTTTTGCAAGAGTGCGTCTCCAACAATGCGATCGCCGAATACTTCCAGGGCGGATCTTTCGCTGCGGCCGAATATTCGGGACCGGCAATAGACACAGCAATGTAGAGTGCTTCGATGTTGACATCGATACACCTCATCCGACCGCTGCACAGCACCATCGAGCGGATTCCGCTGAAAAAGCCGTTTGTCGGCATGTTTGCTTGGCCGGTCAGCAACCAGGTAGGAGAGTCCCCCGTCTGGGATGGGTACACCGACACCTTGCTGTGGATCGACGTGCGCGGCCAAACCGTGCTGCGCCTTGACCCGGCGCGGCGTGCGCTCACGCAGTGGGAGCTGCCGCAAGTGATCGGGGCACTGGCGCTCGTGCAACCTCAGCAAGTTTTGTTGGCTCTCAAACGCCAGCTCGCTCTGCTATGCCTGGATACCGGGACACTTTCACTTTTTGCACCCATCGTCGACGAACCAGCCGGCAACCGATTGAACGAGGGAAAACTGTCCCCGAGCGGACGTTGGTTCGTGTTCGGCTCGATGGACGATCGACCGGAGCACAAGCAACCGACGGGCTCTTTGTACCGCGCAGACCTGCAAGGAAACGTGGTCAAACTGCACCACGGGTTGACCATCGCCAACGGGATTGCGTGGTCGCCAGACGGCAGAACCATCTTTTTTTCCGACAGTTTTGCCGGCACCATTTGGCACGCCGTCTGGGGCGAGGACGAAGGCACCATGGCCTCGCCTTTGTTGTTCGCTGCCAGCGATGAAGCATCGGGTCGGCCTGACGGCGCGCTTGTCGACCTTGCAGGTCGGTATGTGTCAGCAGGGGTTTCTGCCGGCTGTATCAATGTTTTTGGGCCCGGTGGCCAACCGCTCTTGAAGTTGGCTTTACCGGTGCGCGCGCCAACCATGCCCTGCGTCGGTGGGGTCGGGGGGAGCCGGTTGTTTGTCACCTCCCTGGTCCGAAACAGCTGGTCAAAGGACGGAACATTTGACGGATGTTTACTTGACTTCAACCGCAGGGCCTGGGGAATCTGAGTCACAACGTTTTGCGAGTTCACGGTGTCCAGTTGCTGCACGGCGTCTTCGACCTGGCTAAGGCCAATGCCTGCCCAGAGCAGGGAGTGATCTCCCATCCCGCACGGTTTGTTGCCGGACACAACTGCGCCACGTTTGCCGATATGAATCCAACAGAATTCGTCCGTCATAGTTGGAACCGGTGGAATTAATGATTAAGCAAGTTTCCGTCACTTTGTCGATGCCAGCGCGCGTTCACGCCAAGTTGCGAAGGCGCGCGGCCGGCGGTGGGCCGTCCGTCGAGGCAGCGATCTTGCAGTGCGTGATGCGACACGAGATGTTTTTCGACCAGCCTAAGGCAACGGTGAGCATGGTTGTGCAGCCAGGCCAGCTATGGGCTCATAAGTGGAGCAACCGATGGGGAGAGCTCGGTCTCCCTGATGGACGTGCTTCGCAGGCTACATAGACCGACCGGGTTCACGCTTTTGAGCGCTTGCCATGTGTGGAGCCGCCTCGTTTCGCTCCTGCACGCTTCTGGCCTGACCTTCCTTCTTTCAAGACATGCCGTTTCTTCCAGTGTCCGCT
Source organism: Rhodoferax sp. (assembly GCA_028292305.1). GTDB lineage: Bacteria > Pseudomonadota > Gammaproteobacteria > Burkholderiales > Burkholderiaceae_C > Rhodoferax_B. The sequence goes on along the minus strand of JAQGMQ010000920.1, from coordinate 20,102 downwards.
AAGGCGCATCTCCACTACCGGTTTCAGCGCCAAGCATGCGTCATGCAGCAACAAAGGCTCGACCAGCTTGTTTCGGATGTCGTTCTGGTGGGCCACGCGAGTCCGTTCTAAAAAGTAACTTTGTGAAGACGCAGCAGGCCTCATCCCCCGAACGCCGAATGCACATCAACTGTTCAGGTTTTGCCAATTAGTGCCGCAGGTGCTCCCCCGACGACACAGTCAAGTCACGTTTAAACAGCACCGGACTCGATACTGGAGCGGTCCAATTAACGTCAAAATTATGAACTTGTCCCTCCTGCAACTGAAGCAAGGAAGCATTCGATGGAAGCTCCTCGGTGCGTTCGCCGCGGTCGTTTTCGCCGTCCTTGCCGTGGCTGGTACGGCTATCCAGTTTCAGTTCGATGCGGCAGAGCGAGCCTCGGTGCTAGAAGCCAAACACGTGGCCACCGCCTTGGCACACACGGGCCGAGACTTATCGGGAACGGGTGCTCCACTGCTACAGCAGTACATCGCCAAGATGGGCGTGATGTTCGACCGCGACATCCTCATCGTCGATCGGCACGGGGTAGTCATGGCCGACACTAATGGAGCGGCCGTTGGCTCCACCTACACAAATCCGGACATCGAAATGACCATGCTCGATGGAACGGCAAGGGTTTTCATCGGGCCGGACCCATCAGAACCCAGGGCGACGTCAAAACAGGTGGTCGTTCCCTTACAGGACAACCCATCCGAGCATGGCAGTCCGACTGTCGGTGCCATCGTGCTTGAGTACTCCGGCCTTTACGACGCGCTTATGCAGGAAGCCAAACGCAGCAGCTACGTTACCGGGTTTGTGGCGGCCGTGATGGTCTTGCTGGGTTGTACCGTTGCAATCCGCACAACGCGCTCTATCGTCTGGCCTCTGGAAGAGTTGCAAACGGCGGTAACGGCTATTGCTGCCGAAAACTACGGCCGCCGCGTCAACCTGCAAACCAAGAATGAACTGGGACGGTTGGGCACAGCGTTTAACAAAATGGCAGAGGACCTGGGTCGGGGCCGCGCGGCGCTGATTGACCATGTCGCTGACCTGGCTCAAGCCAATGTGCTGTTGGAAGACGGCATGAAGCGCCAAAAAGAAGACGCAGATCGGATTCAATACCTGGCGTACCACGATAACCTGACCAGCCTTCCAAACCGTGCGATGTTTGGAGTCGCGCTCAGCCAGTCATTGAACTACGGCAAGCGCTACGAAGGGCGTTTTGCGGTGTTTTTCATCGACCTCGATCGGTTCAAGCAAGTCAACGACACCCTAGGCCATGAAGCCGGTGATCTGCTGCTCAAGGAAGTAGCCCTGCGGCTGCGCCAAACGCTCAGGGCCAGCGATACCGTTGCAAGACTGGGCGGGGACGAATTTGTGGTGCTGATGCCGGACCTCAAGGATGACACGCACGCTGAAACGGTGGCCCGAAAAATCCTGGGCGCCATCTCGCGGCCTTTCTCGGTCCCGGGCCAGGAGCTTCGCGTGACCTGCAGCGTCGGTATAAGCCGTTTCCCGAACGATGGTACGGATGAGCAAACGCTCATGAAAAACGCGGATATTGCGATGTACCAAGCCAAGGAATCTGGCAAGAACGGCTCAGCCTTCTACTCAGCCGAACGCAACGTCAATTCCTTCGAACGGCTAGCGCTGGAATCAAGCCTCAGGCGCGCCGTCGAGCGCGATGAGCTTCTGTTGCACTACCAGCCCAAAAAAGACTTTCACTCTGGCGAGACTGCCGGCATGGAGGTGCTGCTGCGCTGGCAGCACCCAGACTTGGGTATGGTCGCACCAACCCAGTTCATCCCCGTAGCTGAAGAAACCGGCTTGATCGTGCCAATCGGCAAATGGGTACTTCGCACCGCCTGCAGGCAAACAATGGCCTGGAAGACGGCAGGCCTGGACGGCTTGGTTGTCGCGGTCAATCTGTCACCGCGTCAGTTTAGCGATGAAAATTTTCTGGAAGACGTACTGGCTATCCTGTCTGAAACCGGCATGGATCCTAGGCTGCTGGAACTGGAGATCACCGAAAGCATGATCATGCACGACGTTGAAAGGGGCCGAGTTTTACTCCACACGCTGAAGGACATGGGTATTCGGATCGCCATCGACGACTTCGGAACCGGATATTCATCCCTTGCGACCCTGAAACAGTTCCCGATCGACACGCTCAAAATTGACCGCTCTTTCATCCGGGATCTGGAAACCGACGCAGAAGACCGCGGCCTCACCGAGGCCATCATCTCGATGGCAAAAACCCTCCGCCTGCACTTGGTCGCAGAAGGCGTGGAAACCGTAGGTCAATCTGATTTCCTGCGCACGCGCGGATGCGATGAACTGCAAGGATTTCTTTTCAGCAAACCCGTACCGGCTGCGGAATTCGAGAGCTTCGTGAAAATCAGAAGAACAATGCTCGGCCACACCATCTCAGCTTTAGCGCTTCAGAACGCCTAACGAACCAACATAGCCTTTGTGCTCCGCGGGAGACGCTTTTGGAAGGCTATCCGAAAGCTATCCGAAAGCTAGCCGCAGTCTCCTGGCAAGTCAGTAATGCAACTAGAAATTTTCGCTACACTCCGTAATCGCATCGCGTCGAAACTGGTAGTTTGAAGAAACTTAATGGATCTGATAAGTCAAAAGCGATGCCTCCAGCGGCACGTCTTTGGAAGCAAAAGGAGAGCAACTGCTCACGCATTCAGGCCGCACATTCGCTGGCCGCTTTGCGGCGGCCAGGCCACGGTGATGGCCGTTGCGCCACGGCGCAGCTTGATACGGATGTCCGGTGGTGCGCTCGGAGCGGGACGTCGCCGCGCATCTCAGATGCACGCACCCAACGCCGCAGCAAGTTCGCGTTGATGCAGTTGGCCATCGCCACGGCGGCCATCGACATTCCGGCTGCAAACACAATGCCACTACGGTGGCTTTGAATTCGTCGCTGTGGGTACGACGGCGTCGACGGCTTGTTCGGGGATTGTGTTCACGTATCCACCAAAAGTTGAGGTGGACAATAGGCTCCTATGAACCTAACGACGTCTCAAGATGCGATGGCAGGACGCTTACCATACGACAGCATGCAACTTTCAGAGGTATGCGTCCATGGGCTTGACGTTACCTTCGTCTAACCCGCGCCTGCCAATAGCAAGCAAGAAGCCTTGATATCTATAAGATAGCCTTACAGCCCTCGGCAACTCGGCAACTCGGCAACTCGGCAACTCAAGCTTGGTGCGCATCCGACATAAATCGGACCACTTGAAGCTGATGATGCCGACGCAAATTGCCCAGCCGTCGCATGGCGAACGCCTTTGCTGGCGACATTTAAGCCCATCTACCTCGGCCGGCGGCTTTGGCGCTGTACAACTTGGCATCCGCCCTTCTGACCATGCCGACCCAACCATCCTGGTCACTCGCGTTGAAGGCCACCCCAATACTTGCACTGATTGTGAGCTGCAGGCGAGCTATCAGAAAAGGTCGCCGGGCAACGGCCAGGATCTTTTCCGCGACAGGTGCGCAGTCAGCAAGGGACGCCACGCCATAGAGCACCACTGCAAACTCATCCCCGCCCATCCTAGCCACACCGTCCATCGGACGCACGACTTTGCGCAGTCGATTGGCAAAATCCCGCAGCAAAACGTCTCCAACAGGATGGCCGTGCTGGTCGTTGACTGGCTTGAAGTGGTCCAGGTCGACATACAGCAAGGCCAGGGATCCCGCGTTGCCCGCTTGTACCGCCCGGTCTAAATAGGCCTCGAAACCACGCCGATTAAGAAGACCCGTAAGCGCATCGCGCTCAGAAATTTGGTGCAGTCGGACGGCTTCCGTACGATGTAGCGTTACATCTTGCGCCATGGTCACGTAGCCATCGATCTGACCATTATCCAGTCGTAAAGGGATAAAGCTTACTGCCATATGCAAAGGCGGAGTGCGGTCTGGGAAATGCTTCTCGAAACTTACGGTCTCCCCGGCGAACGCCTGTTCAATCCAAGCTCGACTGCGCTCGTACTCCTCTTCCCCAAGCACGTCCCGACTGGTGCGCCCAACGATCAGTTCCCGAGGCTTCCCGAACCAGACTTCGAATGCTCGGTTAACGAAACGGTACCGTTCGTCAAGACCGTTTACTGCCACGATCGCGGGAATGGACTCTGCCATTGAGTGCAGCGTTGCGGTTTGTTCCATCAGCCGCTGGCGAGACTCGATATCGAGCGAAATATCCCGCATGACGGCTGAAAATCGCACGATGCGGCCGGCAGCATCGCGGTGTCCTATAACCATTTGATTGACTGGCACTAGCCGTTCACCCTGGGCCAGAATAGCGGTCTCGCCCATCCAAAATCCGGTGGTATTCACGGTGGGAATGACGACCCGGTCAAGAGTCTCCCCTGCCTCAGCGGTAAAGAAATCACGGAAGCTAAAACCATGAACTGGTGCGTGCAACGGTATCCCGAGCGCAGCCCTCGCTGAGGGATTCAGGTGCTGCACACGGCCAAGCGCGTCAGTTTGAAACACATAGTCTGGCGTGTGTTCGATGATCTCTGTCAGTTCCCTGAGCTCTTGTTGTGGAGACCGATTTACGCCGTAGGCCTCGGGTCCGTTGATGGCACGCGTCCGACCGCCGTAGGCAGCCATAAATGATTCAAACTGGTCGAGCGGTAACGGGCGGCTGAGCAGGTAGCCTTGGTATCCATCGCAGCCGCTTTCAAAGAGAAAAGCACGTTGGTCAGCCTGCTCGACGCCTTCCGCAATGACCATCAGGCCAAGACTATGGCCCAGTCCAATCACGGTCTCGGCAATCGCTGCATCGTTCAGATCGGTCATCACATCGCGCACAAAAGCCTGATCAAGCTTCAGCTGGTCGAGTGGCATTCTCTTTAAATACGAGAGCGAGGAATACCCGGTTCCAAAATCGTCGAGCGAAAGTCCCACGCCGTGCGATTTGAGCAGGTGCATCTTGGTGATCACAGCCTCCATGTCGTAAACCAGGAGACTTTCTGTCAATTCAAGCTTCAACCCTCCCGGATCGATGCCGCTGTTACGAATGGCTGAGGCGACTTGGTCGATAAAACCGTCATCGCGAAACTGGCTAGCACTTACGTTGACAGAAAGGAGCAGTTGCTTTGTGCTCGGGCGGCTTTGCCAGGTCTTGAGCTGAGTGCAAGCCGTCTGGATCACCCACTGCCCGATCGAAAGAATCAATCCGGACTGCTCAGCCACGGGGATGAAGACCGCAGGTGACACGTTGCCAAGGCGTGGCTGGACCCAGCGCAGTAAGGCTTCCGCACCCAGCAGGCGCCCGTCACGGTGTACTTGTGGCTGGTAGTGCAGAGCCAGTTGGTTCAGGGCTAACGCTTGGCGCAGTTCCTCTTCAAGGGTGGCTTTTTCCGCCACAAGCAGTTGCTGCAGCGGATCATAGACACGCAGCGTCCCGCGTCCCACCGCCTTGGCCTGGTAGAGGGCCAAGTCAACTCTCTTCAAGAGTTCGCCTTGTTCCGTCTCCAAACCCTGGAAAGCATCAATGCCGATGCATGCAGAGGCCAGGTATTCAAATTCATCCAGCGCAAAGGGGACGGCAAAACTACGCAGAATGTTGTGGCCGACCGCGTTGGCGAACCCCAGCGCAGCCTCTCGGTCGGCGTGCGTCGGTTCAAGCAATATCAGAAATTCGTCGCCGCCGATGCGGGCGGCTGTGTCTTTTCCCTCCAGCGTGGCCGTCATCCGCTCGGCAACAAGCCGGAGGAGCAGGTCTCCTTTGACATGCCCCAGCTGTTCGTTCACGGCCTTGAATTTGTCGATGTTGACGTACAAAAGTGCGCCCCACAGACCGGACAAGTGGCCTGATCGAACCGCCTGTTGCAAGCCTAAGTTGAACATTTGACGGTTGGGCATCCCTGTCAGGGCATCGAAGAATGCCAGCCTGTGTACGGCTTCCTCCGCCTCTTTTCTGCGGGTGATGTCCGTATTGATACCCAGGATGGAGACGGGTTGCCCGTCGTCACCGCGCAGCAGGGTCCACCGGGCTTCCACGATGATCTGCACGCCATCTTTACGCCGTTCAATCAGTTCGCCGCTCCACGCCCCGTGCGCGATCACCTCGTTTGTTTTCGCATGAAATACGGCCGGGTCGTTGTAGACCAAAGCTGGAACCGACCGCCCTAGAACCTCCTGCGATTCCCAACCGTAAAGACGTTCGCAACCTTGGTTCCAATAGGTGATGTGGTGGTTGAGATCCCTGACCAGAATGGCATCCTGCGCTTGGTCCAACAACGAAGCCTGGATTCGCAGGCGTGCGTCCGATTGCAATCTCTCCAACTCCGACGCCGCTCGCGCGGCGAAGATCCGCAGCAGGGCATCGACGAATTCAGACTCCCCCAGCTGGTTTTCGAAAGCCACCAGCAAGAAACCGATGGGCTCGCCTCGGGCGTTGTCCAGACGTCTGACTGCGATGCTCTCGGCCGGAAAGCGCGCAAAGAATCTTTCCTGCGGGTAGTCATATCCCGGCGTGCAAATGACACTCCAAGCGTCGCGACCAAGATATTCACCGCAGGGACCTTCTCGGGGATCAAAGTCAAAGCCGGGAATTTCGCTTCCTTTCACCGACGCATAGAGCGACCTTGCTTTGGGATGGTCGCCAGGCAGCAGGACCGCTACCTGACCTGCCTGCGCTTCCAGGGCATCCACAAGGCTGGAGACGAGGCGTTTGAAGAACTGGTCGCCCACCTGCGCCGAGACCGCGGCGCCGACCTTGAGTACTGCGTCGCTGAGCCGACGCTGGCGGTTCAGCGACCGCAGGTTATTGATGCCGAAAGCGAGGTCGTTGGCGAGTTCCTCGAGAAGGACCGACTCCTGTTCGCTGATGTGCAAGGCGTCCGGCGCATAGAGAGTCAAAGCGCCGAACGTTCGCGTGGCATCGCGCAGTGGCAAGCCGATGAGCCCACGGTGGCCAACGGTATCCACAAACGACCGCCACAATTCGAAATGCGGGTCGTCGTGAACGTCGGCAATCACCCCGATTTCCCCGGTGCGGATCGCCCTGCCAGCGGCATTTTGTCCGGCGGGAATATCGCCGGACCAAGATCCGCGCTGACGGAACATCAGAGCCGATTTTTCTCCGGCCGCGGCTTCGACCGAAATGCTTTTGTGTTCGTCGTCCTGCGCAAAACCGACCCAGACCAGAAGGTATCCACCTATGTCAACCGCTATCTCGCAGATTTGCCGTAAAAGCTGCGCTTCGTCCGTAGCACGGATGACGGCTTCGTTGCATGCACTCAGCATCCGCTGCGCCCGGTCGAGCCGTCGTACCTCATGGCCGACCCGAACTCGTTCGGTAATGTCGAGTGCATGCATCATCAACGCGGGTCGGTTTTTGAAGCGGATGCGGCTGAAACGGATTTCCACGTCCAACGCGCTTCCTTGCCTTGTGCGAAGCACGCAGTGATGCCCCACTTGATCCACGCCGGGGCAAGCATCAATTCGACTTTCGTCCGTATCGATGCCTGTGTCGGCGTTTGGCTCGAAGACAAAGCTTGGCGCTGAGCAATCCAAAAGGGACGGCAGTCGCATCTTTTGCAGCTCGGTGAGGCTGTAGCCCAGATGAACAACGGCCACCTCATTGACTTCCAGAAAAGCCAATGTCTGGCTTTCGCAAACCCACATCATCTGAGGATTGCTTTCGAAAAGCAGCCTGTACTGTGCCTCCGATCTACGCAGGCGGCCCATCAGGAAACCACCCACTACCGCTCTGAGTGATTTTTCCAGGGAATCTACGATTCCTCGAATACGCACGGGGACACTCAAATAACTCACCCGTTCGTGCAAGCGTAAACATTTCTGTAGCTCATGACGTGTGCCGTATGTTGAAGGGTACCTAATATGGTAAACGCGCTGATGAGCTTACCGAATCCGATGCAACCCTCCCCCCGGAACTGCTTGGCTTAGCTTGGCTTGGCTTGGGTTGGCAAATTAATGTTGTCATCTTCGATATGCAAAAAACTGAGGCCAGGACTGTGGCGCCGGTGGGGCGCCCTGGACGCATGCGAGATGGGCGCCGTCGGGGACTCCATGCGACCAGGGACGACTCTTCCTCCATTACGGTAATGCAGGCCGCATCGAAACACAGAAAGGACATAGATATCCGTTAGCTTTCTAGTAGCCCCTGCTTAGCGGCTTGCCTCTTGATTGCAAGACCAGGCCACGCAGCAGAACGCAGCATTGGTCGAGGACATGGCGGCTGCGGCCAGTAGCCTGAACAGCCAGGCTGAAGAGATGTTGGGAGTGGTTGCTCAGTTCAAATTAGCGTCGGCTCTGCGCCGGAGGTGGCGGCCGGCGACCCGCTTGCGCTGGTACGCAGCGGGGACCGAATCGCGTTTTCAATATCCCGACAATTACCAACTTGAGGTGGCTACGCAAAGCTCCACAGTGGAAAGATTTCTACGTTCCCCCAAAAACCAGGTAGCCCACTCCGTTACAAATAATTCCGGGCGCAGTTTGGGTTGAAGTCTTTCACGGCGCATAGCACGCCCCCAAGCATCCGAAAGTCCGTGAATCCGCGGGCCGCCAGCTCCTGAATTAGCTCCGGGCTGGGGGTGGCTGTTTCGATCGGGTTTGGGCACACAGCCCATCAGCAGTCAGCAACATTTCCAGATTGTGCAGGATCGCGGTCGCGTTTCCAGTGCCCTCTGGCCAAGTACAAATGAAGAACAGTGCATAGATAAGTGTGGGTCTTTATGCGCTTGAATCCCAAGGGAGCACGCGCCGCCCCTCCCTTAGCTTGGCGCTGACCGTCATCTCGCTGTGGATTACCGCCGCCTGAGCTAGCTCAGGTGTAAGTCAAAACCGTCCTGCGAGAAATTCAAAAAATTCCTACAGGACAAGCCCTGCGTACTACCTACCATGCGTTTTTTTGGAAAACAGCATGCACCACCTCTTCTGGGTCTATCGACGACGCAGCAGCGATGAAGCTGCAGCCGACACACGCGAAAACAACCGGAGGGAGTACCAGTCCCTCAGCCAGCTGTTTTTGAGCCGCTGGCCTGGTCTGAATTTAAAAACGACGCCAGGGCAAGGCGCGGGGGTCCGGGTATTTATTCAAGCCGACCGGCCAACAGCGGCCATCGAGCGGTTTTTGCTGGACTGCATCGAAAGCCGTAACGCACAAGAACCCGCCGCCCGACTGGCCCTGGAAAGGACGCAACGAAGGCGCCGAAACGAAGATGGGGAGTTGGTCTAGCTCCGCCTCACGCATCAAAAAGCTAGCCCCTGCGGCGATCGGTTAGGGGATGCGTCCTGAACGCCGCATGGACTGATCGATGCTCAGGCCAACAGGGGTGATCGAATGGACAACCGCTTCCCCGCTGTACACACCGGACTTAGCCGGGGGCACGTCCGCCTCGACCATCCCTGCCGCTTTGAGCGTGTCGATGTGAATAATCTCGGTTTGATCGATGGTGCGGAAGGGGCACCCATGGTCAACAATCCGCATCAATAATTTCAATGACATGACTTATGTGGCTGGCTTTTGAGAAGAAACATCGTGAAACGCACCCCAATTGTCAGAGGGATTTCCGTGCGCCTGTCACTATGAACCTTGGGAATCTGCCGGACGATGAAAAGACCAAGGCGAGATGCGACCGCTCGCGTCCTGTTGCCTCGTTGCCGCCTTGGCAGTCAGCCTGCATCAAGCTGCCCTGATAGCGGCGAGGCAGGTACGCGCGAAGGGAGGAGCTAGTCGTCACAGCCGTCTTACGCTGCAGTGCCAGTCTGAGCGACTTTTTTAGCATCCTTGGTCGCGCTGACAGCTTTGTTTCCTTCCACCGAGCCATGCTCGTCAGCGTAAACCTTGGTGAACTCGGCACCGAGCAGGAAAATCTGGGCGGCGTAATACACCCATGCGAGGACTACAACCAGAGATCCCGCAGCGGCAAACGAATCACTTACGCCACTTTTGCCAAGATACAAGCCAATCCCGGTTTTCCCAACCTCGAACAGCACCGCCGTCACGAAGGCACCTATCCACACGTCATGCCACCGGATGGGTACCGTCGGCATGAATTTAAAAATCATCGCGAAAAGCACAGTGCTTATCGCTAGGGCAATTGCTATGTTCAAAGCTTGCTGAAGGAGTTCCCACGCTGGCAACAGGCCGCCCGCCCAGCCGCCAATGGCTGATACCGCGGTGCTGACCAGCAACGATACGATCAGCAAAAAGGCCAACCCCAAAATCAGGCCAAATGACAGCACCCGCGCCCGCAGGATGGCCCAAAGGCCGGTCGGCTTGGCTTTTTCGGGGACATGCCAAATGCGGTCGAGTGCACTTTGAAGTTCGGCGAACACCGTGGTCGCGCCGATAACCAACAATCCAATACTGATGCTACCGGCGATGATGCCTTTGGATGGCTCATGTGCACTCGCAATCATGTCCTGAACTGCTGCGGCCCCCTCACGGCCGATCGTGCCCTGCAACTGGCTCGTCAAAGCACCGCGTACAGCCTCGTCGCCAAATAAAGCGCCCGCCACTGCAATGACGATCACCAAAAGCGGCGCAAGCGAAAACATGGTGTAGTAGCTGATCGCTGCGCCCATACTCGGCGCGAAATCATCGATCCAGGCCATGCCTGCTTTTTTGCAGAGATCGAAGAGGCGAGTGAGTTTCATGTTGATGATGGTGCTGTGTAGGGATGCGGACAAAATCGCATAGCGCTCATGCAGGCTGGATTTCAACTTCCTTGATCTTCCGAGCCGACTCAAGGGCGAACCTCCTGCAATGATCCAGGTAGCCCCTTTCATGGGTGCCTACCAAATCAACGACGCTGTTCCATAACCACGATGGCGCCTCTAGGCTCTTGCTTTTGCCGCGCTCCAGTTCGCCGCGCCACGCTAGCCGGGCGGCGTCATCCAGCTGACGAGCGTGCGCGCGGCCGACCACACGCGCCAGGTATCGGGCGGCCCGCCTGGCCTCATCGGGCGTGATGTTTTCGATTTCCAGCTTCAGGTCCTGAGGCAATAACTCCCGCACGAAGACAGACCGGTTGCCCAATCGCGCTGCAGCCATGCGCTCGCCAAGGTTGGGCGACAGGTTGCGGGCTCCCTCCACGACGCGCTGGGCATATTCGTGGGGCATCTCGACGCTTTCATAGCGCGGTGCCGCGGCCTTGACCGCTTCCTTGATGTCGACCAGGCACAGATCGCGGCCACGCGACGCGCGGCCACCCACGTCAACCATCGCTGCATAACGGAGCTTGCCCAGCGAACTGCACCCTTTTTTCCAGTAAGCCACGTCGAGAAGTTCAATAGATGCATCGGCCGAGATACGGCGCAACGTCGAGACCAACTTTGGCTGCTGCAGCAGGGCTTCGATTTCGTCTCGTTCTTCCTGGCCCACTTTCCAGAAACGCGACCCTAGCGGAATTCGAACGGTTCTTCCCTCTACACGCTCCGCAGCAAGATGCCGCCACGTTCTACGGCTGGCTTCCTTAAGGGCGACATGTACCGATTCCGGTCGGGCTTCGTTCATATTGGTTTCAGCTCTGGGATGGAAACCCTTCCGGTAGCCGATCATCATCTGCTCGATCATCAGCGCGGTTGTAACCCCCGGCAGATCCGAACTCCGTACCGCCATGGATAAAGACAGTCCAAGCCGGATCAGGTCGTGAGCTGGGTTGCCGATCACGGTTTGATCGAAGTCACGAATCTGAATTTCGATGTCCCCATCGGCATTTGCCACGGGCCCGAGGTTTCCAATGTGGCAGTCGCCACATATCCAGATTGGGGGGCCATCGGGCAACACCGCCTTTTGGTTCGCGTCGAGCCATTCGTAGAATTTTGTCGTGTTTCCCCGCACGTAGGCATGGGCGGACCGAGCCATCTTGAGACCCCTCGCCTTGTGGAGCTCGGCTTGGCGCTGGGAAGGTGTGATCGATTTTTTCTGCACTGTTCGCTTTTTTCAGTAACTCAAGATTTCTGCAAACATCGTAAGGCGGAATTCCGCATTGCATGTCCTCCTCACGATATTCGAGGACCGCTCTGCCTAGTGGGCAAATTCGTTTCCCATTCTGAAGTTAGCCAAACTGCTCGGCGTAGGAGCCGAGCTTCTAGTGCTGCGGGGACAAGTGCTGGTGGCCGGGGTGCCCCGTGCCCGGCGTTGTTCACCAGCCGAACGATGCATGCACCGACCGGGAATTTGATGGTCGTGCCAGGCGTGGAGTCGGGCCTGCTTGGCTTCACGTTTGTTCTGGCTGGCTGTCGTGGCTCCTGCCGCGAAGCCAAGACGCTACGTGCTTTCGAACCTCACTGTTGGGGAATTTGCCGGCATAACTGGCGGTCCGCGCCTGAGTTTCATGGCGAGAACTCAAATTTGGATAGCAATTCAACGTCTTCGGCAATTAAAGCGAAAGCGCGGGCAAGGCGCCAGGGACCCGCGTAGGTCAACGCCCTGTAGCTCGCCCGTTGTCGCTGGCAAGCAGCACCCCAAATCGCATCGGTAGCAGGCCTACATCCATCCAAGCTGAATTCCGACGCGAACGATGGAACCCTGCAGGAATCATCCTGGGCAGCTGGCGATCGCCGGCCCCGCGACAAAAGGAATCATCATGGCCACTGCAAAAAAACCTAGCGCGAAAAAAACTGTTCAGCCCGGGGAGGCGACCGCTATCCTTCGCGCCGATCGCAAGCTGGTGAGCGATCTCTTCGAGGAGTTCGAAGGTGCACGCTCCTCTGCAAAGAAATCCAAGATCGTGGCACAGATTTGCCGGGAGCTCACGGTACATGCGGAAATCGAGGAAGAGATCTTTTATCCTGCGGTAAAGGCGCCTTTGAAAGACAAAGAGCTGGTGCCCGAAGCTACGGTCGAGCACGCCACCTTAAAAGATTTAATTGCGCAGGTTGAGGGAGTCGAGCCAGACGGCGAGATGTATGACGCCAAGGTCAAGGTCATGGGGGAATACGTCAAGCACCATGTCAAGGAGGAGCAGAACGAAATGTTTCCGAAGGTTAAAGCGACAAAACTGGACATGTTTGCGCTTGGCGAAAAAATGCTCGCTCGAAAACAGGAACTGATGGCCGCCCGAATCTGATTTGCAAACCAAGGAGACCACCATGGCAGACGACAAGACCAAATCCGCCGGACAGGACCGCTCGCGCATCAACGTGAATGAGGACTACGAGTTGCGCGACTGGAGCAAAAAATTCGAGGTCAGCCACGAGGAGCTGAAAGCGGCCGTCAAGGCCGTGGGCACCAGTGCCGCCGCGGTGGAGGCTCATCTCAAAAGAGGCAAGTAGACCCAGCGGAGTCGCGATGGCTGAAGACAAGCTCGCCCTCTACAAGTCCAAGCGCGATTTCGGCATCACCTCGGAGCCCGCGGAGGGCGGGGACGAGGGGGGCGCACATTTGAACTTCGTGATCCAGAAGCATTGGGCCAGCCGGCTGCACTACGACTTCCGGCTGGAACTCGACGGGACCATGAAGAGCTGGGCCGTCCCCAAAGGCCCGAGCTACGACCCCACGGAGAAGCGCATGGCGGTCCACGTCGAGGACCACCCCATCTCCTACTCCGCGTTCGAGGGCACTATTCCGCCGAAGCAATATGGCGCGGGCAAAGTGATCATCTGGGACAAGGGCATCTGGACGCCGATCGGCGATCCCCACCAGGGCTACAAGGACGGCAACCTCAAATTCGAGATGCTGGGATTCAAGATGCGCGGCAAGTGGGCGCTCATCCGAATCAAAAACCGTGAGAAGCAAGAAGCCTGGCTGCTGATCAAGGAGAAGGATCAGTTCGTCAAGTCGGCTAGTGAATTCAGCGTCGTCGACCAATTCCCCGACAGCGTCAAGGACCTGGACGCCCCCGCGAAGACAAAGATCCAGCTCTCAAATAAACCGGCCTCTTCCGCCCCCGCATCGGACGACGCCGAGACCCCCCATCCCGAAGCCGTGAAAGCCGCCCTCCCCGCCAAGCTGGCCCCCCAGCTTGCCACCCTGGCAGACAGCCCGCCGTCGGACTTCGAGGACTGGGCGTGGGAGTCAAAATTCGATGGCTATCGCCTGCTGTCTCGGGTCGATGGCGACGACGTCCAGTTGTTCACCCGCAATGGCAACGACTGGACCTCCAAGCTAAAGCCCCTGCATGCCTCGATCAAGAAGTTGAAGCTCCCCGCAGGCTGGTATGACGGCGAGATCATCGTCGCCGACGAGCATGGCATCCCCAACTTCGGCGCGCTGCAAAACGCGTTCGACTCGGCCCGAGCCAACGACATCGCCTACTTTGTGTTCGATGCGCCCTACCTGAATGGCTACAACCTGCGCGGGGTTCCGCTGGAAGCCCGCCGCGCGCTGCTGAAAGACGCTTTGGGCGAAGGCTCGGACGCCGTGCGGTTCAGCGAGAGCTTCGACGCGCCCCCGGCGAGCTTGGTCAAGTCGGCCTGCCAGCTGGGCCTCGAGGGTGTGATCGGCAAGCGCAAGGATTCGACCTACACCTCGTCGCGCTCGCCGACCTGGATCAAGCTCAAATGCAGCCATCGGCAAGAGTTCGTCATCGGTGGGTGGACGGATCCGAAAGGGTCGCGCTCCGGCATCGGGTCGCTGCTGTTGGGTGTGCACGACGATATGGGTCGGCTGGTCTACGCGGGAAACGTCGGCACGGGCTTCAACCAGGAAGTGCTGGCCGACATCAAGGCGAAGCTGGACAAGGTCGTGGCGAGCGCCAGTCCCTTCGGGTCGAAAGTTGGGATCATCGGACGGCCGCACTGGGTCAAGCCGACCATGGTCGCGGAGGTCACGTTCGCCGAGTGGACCAACGACAACCACATCCGCCACTCCGTGTTCCATGGTCTGCGGACCGACAAGCCGGCCAAGTCCATCGTCCGCGAGCGCGCGGTGAGCGCGCCGAAGGCGCCCAAGCAGACGCCCGCGAAGAAAGCGGCGGCGCGGGACGAAGCCTCGCAGGCCTTGTCCACCAAGCTGCGCGTCACCAACCCCGAGCGGGTGATCGACGCGAGCTCCGGCATTACGAAGTTGGAGCTAGTCCGCTACTACGGCCTCATCGGGGGCCTGATGATGGAGCACCTTAAAGGCCGGCCGGTCTCGCTGGTGCGCGCGCCCGCCGGCATCGGCGGCCAGCTGTTTTTCCAGAAGCATGCCGAGGTCGAGAAGCTGCCGGGCATTCGCCAGCTCGACCCCGCCCTTTACATGAGCCACCCGGCGATGCTGGAGGTCGCCGGCAGGGAAGGGCTTCTCTCGGCCGCGCAGTGGAACGTCGTGGAAATCCACACACTCAACACGTCGACCTCCTCCTTCGAGCATCCCGACCGGATCATCTTCGACCTTGACCCTGGCGAAGGGGTCGATTGGAAAGCTATCCAGGAGGCGGCCCACGTCATGCATCTGTTCCTCGAGCAGCTGGGGTTGCCTGCGTTCCTGAAGACCAGCGGCGGCAAGGGCCTGCACGTGGTGGTGCCGATCAAGAAGACGCACGACTGGGACGCGGCCAAAGGCTTCTCCCAGGCGGTGGTGACACACCTCTCACGCACCCTCCCAAAGATGTTCGTTAGCAAGAGCGGCCCGAAAAACCGGGTGGGCAAAATCTTCATCGATTACTTGCGCAACGGCCTTGGCGCGACCACAGTCTGCGCCTGGTCGGCGCGGGCGCGGCCCGGCTTGGGCATCTCGGTGCCGGTGGAATGGGCGGAGCTGCCCGCCCTGCGCGGCGGCGACCATTGGACGGTCAGAAGCGCCCAGACGCGCTTGGACAAGGGCAACGAGCCTTGGGCGGGGTATGCAAGGGCGGCCCGGTCGCTGACGGCGGCCATGAAGACGCTGGGCTTCAAACCGTGAAAAAGCAAACGGCTATTTCTCTGCAGTTGGACATCGTCGATTGGCGGGAGGCCGTCGGCAAATCCCGCCTCGCGGAGACGACCCTCCTGGACGTCATCAATGCGCGCCTGCTGAAAGTCGCCGGCGGCATGAAGGTTGAGGCCCTTATGCCCGGAACGGGCGCGGACCGAAACTGGCGCGTCGCAGTGTTCGATCTTGGCGCATGTGACGCCGACGAAGAGTGCGTTCGCATGGCTGCGCTGGCGCGAACCGTCGCCGCCTTGAGTGAAATCTACGAGGTGGCCTGGGCCTCGACCGACCTTCAATAGAAAGCGCCGTCCATGCGCATCGCGACCTTCAACATCAACGGCGTTCGAAACCGAATCAAAATCCTCACGGCATGGCTCGCCGAGACCCAGCCTGACATCGTATGTCTGCAGGAACTCAAATGCCAGACCGCCGACTTTCCGCGCGAGGCGGTCGAGGAAGCTGGATATGAAGCGCTGGTGCACGGGCAGAAATCCTGGAACGGCGTGGCGATTCTGGCTAAGGGCTCGCAGCCGCTGGAAATTCGAAGGGGATTGCCCGACGACCCGGACCCCACGCAGAGCCGCTACCTCGAAGCGGCTGTGCACGGAATGTTGATCGGCTGCCTGTATCTGCCGAATGGCAATCCCCAGCCAGGTCCCAAATTCGACTACAAGCTCGAATGGTTCGAGCGCTTCAACGCCCATGCGGCAGCATTGTTGAAATCAAAACATCCCGTCGTGTTGGCCGGGGATTACAACGTGGTCCCCACCGATGCGGACATTTACTCGCCGATGTCCTGGAAGAAGGACGCACTTCTTCAACCCGGAAGCCGCGAAGCCTATCAGCGCCTTTTGAAGCAGGGTTGGACCGACGCCCTCTACAAACAGTCCCCAGACAAGCCCATCTTCACGTTCTGGGATTATTTTAGAAATCACTTTGACCGCGACGCGGGCTTGCGCATCGACCATCTGCTCATGAGCCCGACCGTCTCCAAAAAGATGGTGTCCGCTGGGGTGGACAGGTTCGTGCGCGCCCTGGAGAAGCCGAGTGATCATGCTCCGACGTGGATAGAGCTCAAAGACTAGCGAGAGGGAGCTATGCGCGCCCGGGCGCCGCAACGATTTCCTCGGATTCAGCGCGAACGCTCGACGAACAACTGCGTCGCCCTCAACCCCGCCAGCGTCCAGTGCTGTGAGGGCGCCATGGCTTGCACGAGCATCGCGGCCTGCCCGTCCTCGTCCAATCCAGGCAGCTGCTCTGCCAGGGCCTGCAGATCGCTGTCCAGCGTGTCGTGTGCAGGCTCGGTGGCGAGAGGGGATTGTCCCCGCGCTGCGGCGAGACGGGCTGCCACGCGAAAGCTCGGGCGCCTTGGCTGACCATCCGCGCTCGGCTCCTCGGTGAAGGGCTTGCCGTCCGCGCTGGCGTCACCCCGAATCCAATCGTGGATCACCTGAAGCTCGTAGCTGCTGAACACGCCGAACATCTCCGCGCGGTCGCCCAGAAGCAATCCCCAGAATCTGCTCTCCTCGGCCGGCGCTCCCCGCTTGATCCAGCCAGCCGCCTCCAAAGCCGCCAGGAAGGCGGGGATGTTTTCTGGGTCGGACAGCCAGTCATTCACGCTGCGTCCCGCGACGCGGCAATAGTCGGAATGGGCGCCTTGTCCCGCGCCGCTCTTGTGCTTGAAAATCCGAACCACCTCGGCGCCGATGTCGAAATTGGCGATGACGTCGTTCGTGCCCAGGCCGGCGTTGCTTAACTGATAGCCGACGCGCGCCCTGCGCCAGAAATCCGCGGGGTCGCCGATGCGGGGAAGGTTGTCCAACGTCGCCTGCACCGCGCGTTTGGCATGACCAGTGTCGGCGTTGTCGACCGTCACGTGCAGCGTGAAATAGTAAGGATCGATGCCGAGCTCATTGAGCTCGTAAGCCGTGATGAGCAGGTGCAGCGGCAACTGCTCGTAGCCCAGGTTGAACCCGATTACTTCCGGCAAGAACTCCTCGGCGTTGCAGGCGAGGCTCAGTTGAACCGCCCCCTGCGTGTAGAAAGCGTCGGGCAGATCCTCAACGGGATCCAGGCCGTGCCGCGCCAGCAATTGCCGGTAGAGGACCACGTGGTTCTTGTCGGACGCGCCTTCGCCCAATTCCTCGACGTAAGTGCGGATCAGATCGGAAAACTTGGGATTGCGCCAGTGCTGCAGTAGGCCGTAGAGCCATGAGCCATCGGCCAACTTGGTGGGCGCGACGGCCCTCAGGAAATACAGGGCGTGGGCGCGGTTGGTAAAAAAGCGGCGCGGCGCGCCAGCCTTGCGGGCGTCGAGGTAGGCCGCGTATTTGTCGGTCGCGCCCGTGGCCCCGTCGGCCATCCACTGCTCGAGTCCTTCAGGCGATTCGGGCAGATCGCAGCCGGCCGGATCCAGCAGATCAATTTGGGACCGAAGAAAGGAGGCCGCCTCGGCTTGCAGGGTGGAAGCAGGAATGCCCGCGAAGAGCCTCTTGTGGAGGGATGCGTGCTCAGGCAGGTCTGCGGACAAAGCGCTTTTGGTGGAGGATGGTGCGGTGGTAGGGAGTCGTTCTATGAGGTCGTGGGACATGCGAGCCTTGTATGTGTGACACGACTATGGGCTGGTGTCTCTTCGAAACCGATAGGCGCCACAGCCCAGTAGGCGTGCGCTCGCTCCTACGCGCGGCCGGCGGAATGAAAAAGGGAGCCAGAAGGCTCCCTTGTTATCAATGCACGAAAAGCGCGATAAGGATGATGATGGGAATTGGGATGCCCAGAAATAATAAGAGCAGTGATCGCATGAGAGTCTCCTTGGTGGGTTAAAGATCCCGGCGGCGGCCGCCGTAGGTGGCCGCCAGGCTGGCGACAAACGCGCCGGCCAGCAACGAGACGAAAAGCCAGAGGGCGGCGTACGCTGACGCCTTACGGGCCTTGTCAGCCGCGTCCTTGGCTTGGGTCTTGGCCTCCTCGATCTTGGCCTGCGCCTTGGCGTAGGTGTCGGTCACGCGCTTTTCAGCATCGGCTTGCGAGATTCCAGCGCGCTGGGCCACCACTTGGCCGACGTATTTGACGTCGTCGGCAGGCAGTGCGGCGCTGGAGCTGAGGCCAGCGGAGAAGATGCGGGCCACTTCGGCCGTCGAGGCGCTAACGTCCGAAGCATTGGGCACGGGAGCTCCGGCCGAACTCGCGCCGGCATTGGGCGCGACCGCGTCGGGCTGGGGCGCGGCTTGGGGCGACGCAGCCTTACGGAACAGCGAGTCGATGAAATAGCTGTTTGAGTCGCTCGCCGAGGATGTGGACCCCGCCGCCGCGGCCGCCCCCGCCGTCACGGCAGCGGTCGCCGCACTTCCAGCTCCCGACGCGCCGGCCTTCGCGCCACCGCTCACAATGGCGCCGATAGCGGAGGTCAGCATGGCGGCCGTCACGAGTGTCGCCACCGACCACGCCAGGAAGCCGTGGGCCGTATCGCGGAAGTAGGTCTCATCGGTGTGGACGCCGACCCATTTAGACCGCAGCCGGCCAGCCAGGTAGCCGCCCATGCCGGAGGCAGCGAGCTGCGTGAAAGTGATCCAGATGATGGTGGACACGCCGAACGTACCAGCGTCGATGCCCGACTGCGCCCAAGGAGAAACCGACGACAGACCCAACCCGGTGCCCAAGATAAGAAGGATGAGGGAGAGCGCTGCGGCGCCAGCGGCTCCCGCGAAGATCGCGCCCCAACTCACGCCGCTTACGCTTGCGTGGCTAACGACACCATCCTCGTCGACCCTCCCCAATCCCTCGGCGCGTGCGCCATAAGCTGCGTTCATGAAACTCCTTTGTAGTGATGCAGCGATCGTAGTTTCGACAGCTCTGCCGGGCGGGCAATTTTGGTGCGTTTAATTGTAGGATGGCAGCCTGAAGCACCAAAGTGGACGCGGCGCATCCGCAGAAGATTGTGGAGCAAACCGCGATCGAACTTGATATCGATATCTCTCAACTCTGACGCTCATGGGTCAAAGAAAAATGCATTACTTCAACGGTTCACGGAAGCGCGGACCGACCATTGGCAGTAGCCCCGGACTGTAGTCAACGTAGAACAAGCATGTCCCAGATGGCGCCTCAGTCAACTGTTGTCGGGATTGACTTCTTAAAACCGGCCCATGTTGTCGCACCACAACTTATTGGCTTGACCCTTCTGGTCAACGGTGTAGGCGGAGTGATAGTAGAAACAGAAGCATACGACCGCGCGGATCCTGCTTCGCACAGCTTCGGTGG
>JAQGMQ010000733.1 GCA_028292305.1 Rhodoferax sp. | reverse complement strand
CAGCCCGACCCAGACTGCGCGCACGGTCGCCGCGTGGACTTCGGCAAACGCGAGCGACGCGGGGGTGCTGGCCACCACACTCCAGCCCAGGTCGCTGACCACGCTGCGGGCTTTCATGCGCACCACGGCGGTCAGGTAGTCCTGGCCGTCCTGCCATGGCACGACGGCCACGTGGCTGGTGTCATCCACGCGGATCGCGCGCCCGATGGCCAGCTCGGGCAGGCGCTGGCCATCGGCAACATAACGTTCGGTCTGGCCATCGGGCGCGTAGATCACCGTGCCCTTTCGGTCGAAGACGAATACCGACAGCTTCTGCTCGCGGGCGCGCGGCGGCATCAGCGACTCGATGACGTGGTGCGTCCAGTCCCAGCTGCCGTGCGCGGCCAGCACGCCGACCACCACGTTGTCGATCCTGATCGGCGCGACGAAGTCGACGAAGCGGGTGGGCTCGCCGGTGTCCGATGGCGGCACCAGCGAGGCCAGCAGCTTGGCCGGATGCACGTCGCCCACATACACGTCCTTGAGGCCGGCCGCAAACCAATCGCGCTGGCTCACGTTCTGGCCCACCAGCAGGTCCTTGGTGGCCGAGCGCACCACGCCGCGCAGGTCGACCACGCCGATCCAACGGTTGCTAGGCGTGGACGACTGGCTCAGCGCCAGCACCTGGCGCACACCGTCGTCCTCCAGGCCGTTGACCCACATGGCTTCGGCGTTGGCCAGCATTTCCATTTCACGGCTGCGCTCGTAGAGGCCTTCGCTGAAGACCCGTGCCGCGTTGCTGGCGACGGCCTGCAGCGCGCTGGCCGCGGCCTGTTCGATGCGCGGCGTGAGCATGCTGATCCACACGTACGACAGGCCCGCCGTGACGGCCACCGCCAGCGCGCTGAAGACCAGCGTCATCTGCAGCTTCAGGCTCCAGTGCGAAAACGGGCGCAACCGCGGGCGCGCGCCGAGCTTCATGGGCACAGGCCCGCCCTGGCGCCGCGCCAGCGCCGATGCGCGACAACAGATATGATCACCGTCATATAAAGCTGATTCAAATTCAAAGCTGATCCTGGAATTTCAGCACACTCTACAACCAACCCGACCGAAAAAAATGGCCCCCGCTCCAACCCGCAAGCAAGAGACCCGCGAACGCATCCTGCGCACCGCTTCACGCGCGCTGCGCGAGCGGGGCTACCAGGGCGTCGGCGTGGCCGAGGTCATGCAGGAAGCGGGCCTGACCCACGGCGGTTTTTACGCACACTTCGAGTCGAAGACCAACCTGCTGGCCGAAGCCACCGACCAGGCCGGCGCCGATGGCCTGGACCGGCTGGCACGTGCCGCCCGCCGTCGCGCCGAGACCGCGGCCGGCGCTGCATTGAAAATGCCGGCCCGGGCCTCTGAAAAATCAAGGCCCAAGTCGGCCGAGGCGCGCAGTTCCCCGCCTCCCCCGGGGCAGGAAGCCCTGCTGGCACTGGTCGACGCCTATCTATCCGAAGAGCACCAGAACGACCCAGGCCTGGGCTGCCCCATGGCCGCGCTCGGCTCCGAGTTGCCGAGGCAGGCCGACGCCGTGCGCCGCGCGGCCACGCACCGGCTGGAAGACCTGGTGGGCCTGGTCGAGCGCCAGATGCCGACCTGGGGCCAGGCGGGCAACCGCGAGCGCGCAATGGCGGTGTTGTCCTGCCTGGTCGGCACCATGGTGCTGGCCCGCGCCGTCGACCGCCCCGTACTGGCCGCGAGCCTGCGCCAGGCATCGCGCGACTTCCTGGCCGAGCGGCTGGTGTCGCCTGGCAACCACTGATCTCCGCCAAGCGCGCCGCAGCCTACCGCGACATGCCGTGCGCAACACGTTACGCATGCCGCTTTTTTGGCACCGCTTTATGACGACCGTCATATCTCTTCTGCTTTCTTTTTTCCTTTTTGCCGCCTGAAGGCTTGCCCGACATGACCACCGCCACCCTCGCCCCTCCCTCGGTTCCAAGCACTTCCATCTCGCCGGCTGCGACGCCAAGACCAGCCGGCATGAGCCCGCGCACCCGCGCGATGCTGGAGGCCCCGATCCTGCCGCTGCTGCTGCGCCTGGCCTGGCCGAACGTGCTGGTGATGCTGGCCCAGGCCGGCACCGGCCTCATCGAAACCTGGTTCGTGGCACGGCTCGGCATCGACGCGCTGGGTGGCATGGCGCTGGTGTTCCCCTGCGTGATGCTGATGCAGATGCTCTCGGCCGGCGCGCTGGGCGGCGGCATCTCGTCGGCTATCGCCCGCGCGCTGGGCGCGGGCCGCACGGAAGACGCCCACGCGCTGGTGCTGCATGCGGTGCTGATCAACGCCGCACTCGGCCTGCTGTTCTCGGCGGTGGTGATGGCACTCGGCCCGCGGCTGTACCTGGCGCTCGGCGGCTCGGGCGGCACGCTGCAGGCGGCGCTGGTGTATTCGAACGTGGTGTTCGCCGGCAATGTGTTGCTGTGGGTGATGAACGGGCTGGCCAGCGTGATCCGCGGCAGCGGGAACATGCTGGTGCCGGGCCTGGTGATCTGCGGCGGCGCCATCGCGCTGCTGCCGCTGTCGCCTCTGCTGATCTTCGGCGTGGGCGGCTGGGCCGGTTATGGCGTGGCTGGCGGCGGGCTCGCCCT
>JAQGMQ010000727.1 GCA_028292305.1 Rhodoferax sp. | reverse complement strand
CGCGGTCGAGGGGCAGGCGCCCTGCAAAGGAACATGAGCCACTTATAGTGCAGCCTCAGCGCGGAGAGCCTGATACGGGCTGCATGCCCGTGCAAGAACCTGGGCATTCCCACTTTGGCGCAAGGGGCAGCGCTGGCCCACTTGATTTAGATGTGATTTAGATATATCTTTCTATATCGACATATCTAAATAGGATCTGAAATGCGAGATTTCGACAACTTCTGCCGTGGCCTCCACCACGGCCACGCGCCGCACGGCGAAGGATTCGGCGGCGCACCGGGTGACCGCGGCGGACGTGGGGGCCACGGCGGCCGCGGCGGCGGCAGGGTGTTCGGCCACGGCGGCCTGCGGCTGGTGCTGCTGCGGCTCATTGCCGACAAGCCCAGCCACGGCTACGAGCTGATCAAGGCGATCGAGGAACGCCTGAACGGTGCTTACACCCCGAGCCCGGGCGTGATCTATCCCACGCTGACCCTGCTGGAAGACCTGGGCTACACCACGGTGGCCGACGGCAGCGGCGGCCGCAAGCTGTACAGCGTGACCGACGCCGGCCGCGAATTCCTGGTGCAAAACCAGGAAGCCGCCGACGCCATGCTGGCCCGCATGAACGACGCCGCCAGCCCCGGCAACGGACGCCCGCCCCAGGTGATCCGCGCATTGGAAAACCTGAAGCTGGCCGTGCGCATGCGCCTCGGCCGCGCGCCGCTGAGCGAAGAACAGGCCAACGCATTTGCCGCCGTGCTCGACGCGGCGGCCCAAGGCATCGACAAGGTCTGACCCATGGATTCGAACACCACCACAGCCCCCGACCGCACGCCACAACGCGTGCGCCACGAACTCAAGTTCCGCCTGCTCGACGTACTGCGCACCGAACGGCTCACGCCCGGCATGGTGCGGGTCACGCTGGCCGGCGCCGATCTGGAAGGCTTCAACAGCCCCGGCTTCGACGACCACGTGAAGCTGTTTTTCCCCGACCCGGCCACCGGTGAGATTGTGATGCCGAAAGCCGGCCCAAACGGCCCTGAAAGCCCGGCCGACGGCCCGCGCCCGACCATGCGCGACTACACCCCGCGCCACTACGACGCGGACGCACGCACGCTCGACATCGATTTCGCGGTGCACGACGCCGGCCCCGCCACCACTTGGGCGCTGCAGGCGGCACCCGGCCAGCGGCTGGGCGTGGGCGGGCCACGCGGTTCGTTCCTGCTGCCCACGGCATTCGACTGGCACCTGCTGATCGGCGACGACACGGCCCTGCCGGCCATGGCGCGTCGCCTGGCCCAGCTGCCGGCGGGCACCCGCGCGCTGGTGATCGCCGAGGTGGATACCCCGGCCGACCAATTGCCGCTTGCCAGCGCGGCCGAAGTGCAGGTGGTCTGGGCCTACCGCCACGGTGCCGTGCCCGGCGATGCCGCGCCGCTGTTGCAGGCACTGGCCGCCACGCAGCTGCCGCACGGCGACTTCCACGCCTGGGTGGCCTGTGAATCGGGGGTGGCCAAGCAACTGCGCGCCGAACTCATCGGCGCCCGCGGCGCCCAACCGCAATGGACCAAGGCCGCCGGTTACTGGCGCCGTGGCAGCATCGCCACACACGACAGCATCGGCGACTGACCCCGCGGCCCTGGGGCGCCGGGCACGGGAAATAATACCCCCGCGACGGTTCAGCACGCGCCTTGACGCCGGGCGAGTGAACGTGTAACTATTGGTAGCCAACCGGCTTTCCGACCCCTGTTCATGTTCACCCCCTGTGTTTTTGGCTGCGCCACAGCGGCGCACCGTTCCCGGGCCATCCCTTGATGCATGACAGCGCCGCCTTGCTCGCGGCCCCTCTCGACCCCCTGGTCCGCGTGGCGGCCACCCTGTCCGGCTGTCCCGCCGCGGCGCTGGCGCTGGTGGAAGGCGCCAGCTTGCGGTTCGTCGGCACCGACGCCTTTTCGGCCGACGACGAGGCCGCCGCCACCGCGCCGTGTGCGCGCATTCTTCAGACGCTCCAGCCCGACACCGGCAGCTTGATCACCGGCCTGGGTGGCCGATTTTTCGCCGGCTGGCCGCTGCCGGGCACGGCCCCGGGCCAGCCCGCGTTGGGCGTGCTGTGTGTCTTGGGGCCGGCCGACGCCAAGCGCGGTGCGGTGCTGCCGCCGGCCATCCAAAAGGCCTTGCAGGACCAGGCGGCCTACATCGCCGGGCAATTGCAGCGCCAGCAGAAACAGGCCGCCGACACGCAGCAGGCCGTGGCCGCGGCCGCGCTCGACGCGGCGGCCACGGCCCAGGTGCGCCGCATCCAGCAGGAGCTGGCGCAGATCCAGCTGGACCCGGTACCGGTCATGGGTCTGGACGGCGTGATGACGCTGATCGCCGAACGCGTGCTGGGCCTGACCGGTGCCGACGGCAGCGCCATCAGCCTCTGCGATGGCGAAGGCCTGGTGTGCCGCGCGGGTGCCGGCCTGCCCGCGCAACACATCGGCCTGCGGCTGCCACACGATGGCAGTCTGGCCGGCCTGGCCGTGAGCCGCAACGAAACCGTCTACGCCGAAGACGTGCTCACGCACCCGGAAGCCAGTACGCTCGCCGTTGAGCGCATGCCCGGCGTGCGCAGCCTGCTCAGCACGCCGCTGCGGGTGGGCACCGAAACCATCGGCGTGCTGCAGCTGCAGTCGCGCCGGGTGGCGGCCTTTGGCGAGCGCGAACGCAGCAGCCTGACCACGCTGGCCGAGTCGCTGGGCGGCATCATCCAGCGCTACCGCATGGGCCTGCAGCTGCGCGAATCCGAGCTGCAGTACCGCATGCTGTTCGAGAGCAATCCGTATCCGATGTGGGTGGCCACACGCGACACCCGCCAGCTGCTGGCCGTGAACCGCGCGGCGGTGCTGCACTACGGCTACAGCGAAGCCGAGTTCCTGCGCATGCATGTGCGCGACCTCTGGCTGGACGTGTCGTCCGACGAACTCGAAGCCCGGTGGGACGCCACCGCCAGCGACGAAAGAGTGCTGGCCGTGCCCTGGCGCCACCGCAAGAAAGACGGCAGCGCCATGGAAGTGGAAATCTCGTCCGACGCGATCAGCTTCAACGGCGAAGCGGCGCGCCTGGTGCTGGTGCACGACGTGACCCAGCGCCGCCGTGCCGAGCGCGACCTGGCCCGCGTGAGCCGCGCCCAGCAACTGCTGAGCGCCTGCAATGAAGCACTGGTGCGCGCCAACTCGGAAGCGGCGCTGCTGTTCGAAATCTGCAGCATCGCCGTGGAGATCGGTGGCTACTGCATGGCCTGGGTCGGCCTGGCGCAGGACGACCCGGCGCGCACCATCCTGCCGGTGGCCCATGCGGGCGGGGGCGCCGATTCGATGAAAGGCGAGCCGACCTCCTGGGACGCCGATGTGCCCAGCGGCCAGGGCCCGGCGGGCCGCACCATCCGCACGGGCGAGGCGGTGATCGTCGAGGACGTGGCGCAAGACCCGTCGTTCGCGCCATGGATCGAGCAGATCCGGGCCAGTGGGTTCCGCGGCGCGGCCAGCCTGCCGCTGCGTGATGGTAGCGATGGCAGTGATGGCAGCCGCACCTTCGGCCTGTTCTACCTGTATGCCCCCGAGGTGGTGACCATCGGCAGCGACGAGGTGCGCCTGCTGCAGCAACTGGCCAACGACCTGGCTTTCGGCATCCTGCACCTGCGCGCGCAGGAGGGCCAGCGCAAGCTGCACGCGGCGGTGATGAAGGTGGCCGCCGGCGTGTCGGCCAGCACCGGCACCGAGTTCTTCGAGCAGTTGGCGCGCAACATGGCCGATGCGCTGGGCGCGCAGGCCGGCTTCGTGGTGCGCCTGCTGCCACGGCGCCTGGGCGACGACGGGACCACGCCCCAGCCCCGCATGGCGCGCACCATCGCCGCCGTGGTGGCGGGCCAGACGCTGGACAACTTCGATTACACGCTGGCTGGAACGCCTTGCGAGGAGCTGGCCCAGGTCGACAGCTGCCTGGTGTCCGACCGCCTGCCCGAGCTGTTCAACCTGGTGGCGCCGCTTGCCGCACTGAACGTGCACACCTATGTGGGACGCCGCCTGGACAGCGCCAACGGCGAGCCCGTGGGCCTGCTGTTCGTGTTGTTCGAGGAACAGCTGCAGCATTCGGATTTCATCTTTTCGACGATGCAGATTTTCGCGGCGCGGGCGGCCGGCGAACTGGACCGGCAGGAGTCGGATGCGCAGATCCGCCACCAGGCTTCGCTGCTGGACAAGGCGCAGGACGCGATCATCGTGCGGGGTATCGACCAGCGCGTGCTGTACTGGAACCAGAGCGCCACGCGCCTTTATGGCTGGACCGCCGGCGAGGTGCTGGGCCGCTCGGTCGTCGGCGTGTTGTACAACGACCCCGAACGCTTCCTCGAGGCCAACCAGGCGGTGATCGAACACGGCGAATGGAACGGCGAGATCGCGCAGTTGCGCAAGGACGGCCAGCTCCTGATGGTGGAAGCGCGCTGGACGCTGGTGCGCGACGCCCACGACCAGCCGCATTCGATCCTGGCCATCAACACCGACATCACCCAGCGCAAGGCCGCCGAAGGCGAAGTCCACAAGCTGGCGTTCTTCGACGCGCTGACGCAGCTGCCAAATCGCCAGTTGTTGACCGACCGGCTGCACCATGCGCTGTCGACCTGCGCCCGCAGCGGCCGCGGGGGCGCGCTGCTGTTCATCGACCTGGACAACTTCAAGACCCTGAACGACACCCTGGGCCACGACCGCGGCGACCTGCTGCTTCAGCAGGTGGCGCAGCGGCTGGCCACCTGCGTGCGGCAGGTGGACACGGTGGCGCGGCTCGGTGGCGACGAGTTCGTGGTGATGCTGGAAGACCTGGGCGAAGACCCGCAGGAGATCGGGGCGCGGGCCAAGCAGATCGGCGAGAAGATTCTGCAGTCGCTCAGCGCGGTCTACCAGCTCGAAGGCAACGAACACCAGAGCACCTGCAGCATCGGCATCACACGCTTCACCGGCGAGCTGGAAACCGTGGGCGAACTGCTGAAGCAGGCCGACATCGCCATGTACCAGGCCAAGGCCGCGGGCCGCAACACGGTGCGCTTCTTCGACCCGGGGCTGCAAGCCGCGGTCACGGCCCGCGCCTCGCTCGAAGCCGACATGCGGCTGGCGCTGGCGCAGGCCGAATTCTTCTTGCACTACCAGCCGCAGATCGACGCCGAAGGTCGGTGCACGGGTGTCGAGGCGCTGGTGCGCTGGCAACACGCGCAGCGCGGCTATGTGTCGCCCGCCGAATTCATCCCCGTGGCCGAAGACACCGGCCTGATCCTCGAGCTGGGCCGCCAGGTGCTGCAGCAGGCCTGCACGGTGCTCGCGGGCTGGTCAGGCGCGCCCCACACCGAGGCGTTGACGCTGGCGGTGAACGTGAGCTCGCGCCAGTTCAAGCACCCCGACTTCGTGCAGCAGGTGAAAGACACGCTGGCCAGGAGCGGCGCCGACCCGAGCCGACTGAAGCTGGAGCTCACCGAAAGCCTGCTGGTGGACGACATGGCCATGATCATCGAGAAGATGGGCCTGCTGAAGGCGCATGGC
>JAQGMQ010000696.1 GCA_028292305.1 Rhodoferax sp. | reverse complement strand
GTGGCTGCGGGGGGCGTGGGCTGAGACATGGAAGTCGCTTTAAGAGAGATACGGTCGGGTCGGCAAAATTGGCCGGAACCCGTGATTCTAAGTTTTCCTGCAGGGGCAACTCTGGAAACTGCGCGGCCAGGCTCAGTGGGAAACGCCTTCGCTGCGCACCACATGCAGCAACGTGCGCCACAGGATGCGCAGATCGAGCCGCAGTGACCGGTGCCGCAGGTAGTACGCATCCAGCGCCACCTTGGCCGGGATCGGCAGATCGTCGCGCCCGTTGACCTGCGCCCATCCGGTCAGGCCCGGCACCAGCGCGTCGACGCCGTGCGCGGTGCGCAGGGCGATGAGATCCTGCTGGTTGAACAGCGCCGGCCGCGGCCCCACGAAACTCATGTCGCCCCTGAGGATGCTCCACAGCTGCGGCAGTTCGTCGAGGCTGCTCTTGCGCAGGAAGCTGCCGATGGGGGTGAGGTAACTCTCTGGCCGGGCCAGCAAGTGGGTGGCAACCTCGGGCGTGTCGATGCGCATGCTGCGAAATTTCGGCATGCGGAAGATAGCGTTGTGGCGGCCCACGCGGTCTGACCAGTAGAGGGCGGGGCCGCGGGATGTGAGCTTGACCAGCAATGCGACCAGCAGCATCGGCCAGACCAGCAGCGTGGCGGCAGCCAGCGCCAACAGCAAGTCCATCGCGCGCTTCATGCGTCAGCGCCTTTGCCAACGGCGCGGCGCATGCCCTCGTCCACACTGAGCGGCGGCGTCCAGCCCAGGCGTTCGAGGGTGGCGGCGATGTCGACCTGCAGGTTGTCGCAGAGGCGTTGCGCCTGGGCCCGCTTGCCGAGCACGGTGGCGGCCGTTTTGAGTAGCCACACCGGCACCGGCAGCAGGCGCGCGGGCCGTTGCATGGCGCGGGCCAGCCGGCGCACCAGGTCCGCGGTCGATAGATCCTCGCCATCGCTGACCAGAAACGTTTGCCCGGCGGCGCGCGGGTGCGTGAGGCAGGTCACGACGAGATCGACCAGGTTGTCCAACGCCACCAGACTGCGCCGGTTGTGCACGCGGCCCAGCGGCAATGGCATGCCGCGCGTCACGGCGTTCAGCAGAGCGGCGAAGTTGGCCTTGACGCCAGGCCCGTAGACCAGGGGCGGGCGGATGATGACCACTTCGAGCCCGGTGGCCGATGCAATTGCGTGCAGGCCGAGTTCGGCGCGGTGTTTGCTGATGGCGTAGGCGTCCTCCGGGGCGGGCGCGTCATCGGCCCGGAACGGCCGGCCTGCCGCGGTGCGTTCACCGTTTACCTTGACTGAGCTGAGGAACACCAGCCGTTTGACCCCGGCCCGCGCTGCCTGCTGCGCGAGGTGCAGTGTGGCTTCGGTGTTGGTGCGCAGGAAAAGCGGCAGTGGGTCGGCTGCGTTGTCGTGCATCACATGTACGCGCGCGGCCAGGTGGACGACGACGTTGATGCCAGCCAAAGCTTCGGTCCACTCGGTCGTAGACGACAGATCGCCCATTGCCACAGCATCACCAAGGGCCACACGGCGCACGATGGGCCGCACCGAGAACCCGGGCGATGCAGTCAATGCCGAGACAAGCCGCGCGCCGACAAAGCCGGTGGCGCCGGTGACGAGGATGTTCACGGCCGCACGTACTCCAAGAGCTTGGCCGGGTACTTGGACAAGATCTTGAACCAGTTGGTCGCGATGCCGTTGTCACGACAGGCCCGCATCACCTCACGGTTCAGCAGCACGGTGTTGCGCCAGCCTCGCGTGCTGACACCGCCCGCCTGCATGTGGACCAGAACTTCCGGCACATGCTGGCTGCGCAGCTTGCCACTGTGGAATGCGC
Source organism: Rhodoferax sp. (assembly GCA_028292305.1). Taxonomy (GTDB): domain Bacteria; phylum Pseudomonadota; class Gammaproteobacteria; order Burkholderiales; family Burkholderiaceae_C; genus Rhodoferax_B. The sequence continues at coordinate 1,281 of JAQGMQ010000696.1, read as the reverse complement.
GCGCCACCCATTCGAAATCGCCGGCGATGTGGTAGTCTGTTTTGAACATGCCGGCACGGTCGAACACGCCGCGCCTTACGAACAAAGCCGGGTGCGCCGGCATCCAGCCCCAGCCAATCAAATGTGGCTTGAACCGATTCGACCGGTAACGCCTCACGAGTTCGCTCGGCTTGTCGGCGCGAAAGAAGGCGATGTCGCCGTAGACGGCATCGAGTTGTGCTGCCGCGAAGCGCTCGGCGACGTGGGCCAGCACGTCCGCGTGGGCGTAGCGGTCGTCGGCATTGAGAAAACCCAGCACGTCGCCGGACGCCAACGCCAAGCCCTTGTTCATCGCGTCATAGATGCCGTGGTCGGGCTCGCACACGAAGTGCGCTACGTTCGCGCCATGGGTCCGCATCACCGCCGCCGTTTCGTCTGTCGAACCGCCGTCGATCACGATGTGCTCCACGTCTGCGTGGCTTTGCGCGGCCACGGAACGCAGCGTCTCGGCGATGGTCGCACCACTGTTGAACGCCACCGTGATGATGCTGATCTTCATGCGCGTGGACGCAAGCGTCGGCGCATCACAGGGGCAGGGCCGGATCGAGTTCGTGGCGCACCATGGCCCGTGCGACGTCGCGCATGGTCATGGACGCTTTCCAGCCCAGATGGGCATGGGCCTTGGTGGCGTCCCCGCGGCTGTGGCGAATTTCGGTCGGCCGGAAAAACTGCGCGTCCTGCACCACATGGTCTTTCCAATCGAGCCCGACCTCGGAAAATGTGGCCTCGACAAAATCCTGCAGCGAACTCGACACGCCGGTGGCGATCACAAAATCCTGCGGCTTGTCGACCTGCAGCATGCGCCACATCGCGTCCACGTACTCCGGACTCCAGCCCCAGTCGCGCCGAATGCCCAGATCGCCCAGCACCAGCTTCTCGGTCGCGCCGCGGGCGATGCGCACCGCACCCTGCGTGATCTTGCGCGTGACGAAGCGGGGCGGACGCAGGGCGGATTCGTGGTTGAACAGAATGCCATTGCAGGCATAGAGGCCGTAGGCATCGCGGTAATTCACCACCAGCCAGTGCGCGGTCGACTTGGCGACGGCGTAGGGGCTGCGTGGTTCGAAGTGCGTGGTTTCCGTTGCCGCCACTTCGCCGACGTCGCCAAAACATTCGCTCGAGCCCGCTTGGTAAAAGCGGATAGGTTTGCCAAGGAATCGGATCACTTCGAGCAAATTGAGGGTGGCGGTGGCGATGCTTTCCAGCGCCTCGGTGGGCTGCTCGAACGACAGGCCCACAGAG
>JAQGMQ010000628.1 GCA_028292305.1 Rhodoferax sp. | reverse complement strand
AACCGCGGGCGACGGAAATCTTCTTGATGGCGTTGGCCATCTGCTGCACGGCGATGTGGATGAAGCCTTCGGCGACTTCTTCCGCCTTGCGGCCCGAGCGTGCGGCCAGTTCCGCGAACTTGCCGCGCACGACTTCGTCGTCGAGCGCTTCGTTCGCCTGCGGCCCGAACACCTTGGGGAAATACCGCGCTTGCACCTTGCCGACCATCACGTTGGCATCGGTCACGGCCAGCGGGCCACCGCGGCGGTAGCTGGCCGGGCCGGGGTTGGCGCCGGCGCTCTGCGGGCCGACGCGAAAACGCGCGCCGTCGAACGCGAGGATCGAGCCACCGCCCGCCGCCACGGTGTGGATGCTCATCATCGGCGCACGCATGCGCACACCGGCCACCTGGGTTTCGAACTCACGCTCGAACTCGCCTTTCAGCCCGCCGCGGAAATGGCTCACGTCGGTGGACGTGCCACCCATGTCGAAGCCGATCACGTCGTCGTGCCCGGCCAGGCCAGCCGTGCGCGCCATGCCGACGATGCCGCCGGCCGGGCCGCTCAGGATCGCGTCCTTGCCCTGGAACACATGGGCATCGGTCAGGCCGCCGCTGCTCTGCATGAAGAACAGCTTCACGCCCGGCATCTGGCCGGCCACCTGCTGAACATAGCGCCGCAGGATGGGCGACAGATAAGCGTCGACCACGGTCGTGTCGCCTCGGCTCACGAACTTCATCATCGGGCTGGTGCCGTGCGAGGTGCTGATCTGCGTGAAACCCACCTCGGCCGCGATGCGCGCCGCCGCCGCCTCATGCGCCGTGTAGCGGTAGCCGTGCATGAACACCACGGCCACGCTGCGCAGGCCGGCATCGAAAGCGGCCCAGAGGTGTTCGCGCAGGCTGGCTTCGTCGAGCGGCATCACGATCTCGCCCTGCGCGCCAACACGCTCATGGGCTTCGATCACGCGGGTGTACAGCAGCTCGGGCAGCAGAATGCGGCGGTCGAACAGGCGCGGCCGGTTCTGGTAGGCGATGCGCAGGCCGTCGCGAAATCCCCGGGTGGTGACCAGCAGCGTCGGCTCGCCCTTGCGCTCCAGCAGCGCGTTGGTGGCCACCGTCGTGCCCATCTTCACGCAGTCGACCAGCGCGGGCGTGATCGGCTCGCCGGGCTTCAGATCGAGCAAGTGGCAGATGCCGGCCACAGCCGCATCGGCATATTGCTCGGGGTTTTCGCTCAGGAGCTTGTGCGTGACCAGGCTGAACGAGCCATCGGCGTTGGGCCGCTTGCCGACCACGTCGGTGAACGTGCCGCCGCGGTCGATCCAGAACTGCCAGCGTGCGGGGGTGTTGGGGTTTGAATTCATGGAATGGTTCGACTGGTTCAGATCAAAGAGAGGCCGCCGAGCGCGCCGCCTGGTCATAGCCGCCGGAGAGCATGCGCAGCAGCCGGGCCAGCTCGCCGACATCGCGGTTGAAACCTTCGTCCACGTTCAGCGCGTCGATCAGGCACGACTCCCGGATCTCGCGGTAACGCTGTACGTAGGCGTTGCCCTGTTCGGTGGAAGCGTAGGTCACTTCCTTGCCGTTTTTGCTGGACGCCACCACGCCCAGGCCCTGCAGCTTCTTCAGCGCGTAGTTGATGAGGTGGGTGTCTTCGACGTTCATGATGAAGCAGATGTCGGCCAGGCGCTTGTCGCGGGCGCGGTGGGTGACATGGTGCAGCACCAGCACGTCGAGCGGCGTCAGATCCTTCAGCCCGGCGGCGCTCATGCAGTGCACGATCCAGCGGTTGAACGCGTTGTTGGCCACGATCAGGCCGAACTCGAACTCGCTCATCTCCGCGCTGCGCGGTGACACCAGGTGCGCCGACGACACGATGGGCGCCTTGCCTGGCGCCCTGGCGGTTGCCGGTGCTGCGGCAGGCTGCCCGCCGGATTTACTGGCCATCGGATGACTCCCGGATCAGAATGTGTGAGAAATTTTCTTCTTCATAAATTGTAGAGAGTTAGCTCACAATTTATCGACAATTTTGTGACATTAAGCCAGAATAGCCTGCAACGGGTACACAATACCCCGGCCCATTTGCCAGGATTCTGCGGCAGGTGGCAAGGCGCTTTCCCATGTTGTCGTCCTTCGTATCGGAGCTGTCTGTGAACCATCGTGTGCAAGCATGGGCCGTGCCCGCTGGTGGGTCCACCCGCCGCTGCTGATTTCGCCATGAAGCCCGACCAGCCTTCCCAGCCGCCCGCGCCGATGTTCGCGCCGCCGCTGCTGTCGGTGCGCAACCTGTCGGTCGAATTCGACACCCCCGCCGGCCGCTTCCGCGCGGTCGACCAGCTCAGCTTCGATGTGCGCGCCGGGCGCACGCTGGCCATCGTCGGCGAGTCGGGTTCGGGAAAGTCCGTCACCTCGCAGGCCATCATGCGGCTCACCGATTATTCGGGTGGCCACATCGTCGGTGGCGAGGTCTTGTTCGGCTCGAAGGCAAACGGACCGATCGACCTGACCCAGGCCGACGACGACACGCTGCGCAGCATCCGCGGCAATGAGATCGCGATGATCTTCCAGGAGCCGATGACGTCGCTGAACCCGGTGTTCACCATCGGCAACCAGATCGCCGAGGCGCTGATCCTGCACCAGGCGATGACTCCCCGCCAGGCCCGCACGCAGGCCCGCGCGCTGCTCGAAAAAGTGCGCCTGCCCGATGCCGACCGCCTGCTCGACGCCTATCCGCACGCACTCTCGGGCGGCATGCGTCAACGGGTGATGATCGCGATGGCGCTGTCGTGCCAGCCGGCGCTGCTGATCGCCGACGAGCCCACCACCGCGCTCGACGTGACCATCCAGGCGCAGATCCTCAACATCATCCGCGAGCTGCAGAGCGACCTGAACACGGCCGTGGTGTTCATCACCCACGACATGGGCGTGGTGGCCCAGATGGCCGACGAAGTGGTTGTGATGTGGCGCGGCCAGCAGGTCGAGCACGGCCCTGTCCACCGCATCTTCAGCGCGCCGCAGCACCCCTACACGCGCGCCCTGCTGTCGGCCGTGCCGCGGCTGGGCAGCCTCACCGGCCAGCCGCTCCCCAAGCGCATGCCGCTGACGGTGCTGGACGGCACCGGTGCCGACGCCAGGCCGCGCAGCGTGGGCACCGAGCAGGTGCAGGACACGGTGGACGCAACGGCGCCGCTGCTCGTGGTCGACCGGCTCACCACACGCTTCGACGTGGGCCATACCCTGCTTGGCCGCGTGACGCACCGCGTGCATGCGGTGGAGCAGGTCAGCTTCGACATCTACCCTGGCGAGACGCTGGCGCTGGTGGGCGAATCGGGCAGCGGCAAGTCGACCATCGGCAAGACGCTGCAGCAACTGGTGCCGGCCACCGGCGGCAACGTGCGCTTCGCGGGCCAGGACGTCGCCACGCTGGATGCTGCCGGCCGCCAGCGGCTGCGCCAGGAGATCCAGTACATCTTCCAGGACCCTTTCGCCGCGCTCGACCCGCGCAAGACGGTGGGTTTCAGCATCGCCGAGCCGATCCACACGCACCGGTTGCTCGATGGCGCCCGCGCCGTCCAGGCCCGGCTGGCCGAGCTGCTGGAAGACGTGGGCCTGCGGCCCGAGCACCAGCAACGGTATCCGCATGAACTCTCGGGCGGGCAGCGCCAGCGCGTGTGCATTGCCAGGGCCCTGGCCAGCCACCCGAAACTGATCATTGCCGACGAGTCGGTGTCGGCGCTGGACGTGTCGATCCAGGCGCAGATCATCGACCTGCTGATGGCGCTGCAGGCGCGGCGCAAGCTGTCCTACCTGTTCATCACCCACGACATGGCAGTGGTCGAAAAGATCAGCCACCGCGTGGCCGTGATGTACCTCGGCCAGATCGTCGAAATCGGCACGCGGCAGGACATCTTCGAGAACCCGCAGCATGCCTATACCAAGAAGCTGCTGGCCGCGGTGCCGGTGGCCGAGCCCGGCCGGCCCATCGACGCGCGGCTGATCCAGGGGGAGATTCCGAGCCCGGTGCGCAAAGTGGGCAACGAACCGGCGATCCTGCGGTTCACGCAGGTCGGGCCCGGGCACCGCGTGGCCGAAACGGCATAGACATCCTCTTTCCTGAACCTTCCTCAAGAGAAAAACATGAAGCTCAAGACTCTGATCGCCGCCACCAGCCTCGCGCTGGCCAGCCTGCTGACCCCCACCGCGCAGGCCGCCGGCACGCTGAACGTGGCCATCCACCAGGACCCGGGCAACTGGGACCCGATCGCCACCTTCCTGGTGGCCTGGGGCGCCGTGGGCAGCCAGGTGTTCGACGGCCTGATCATCCGCACGCCCGACATGAAGCTGGTGCCCGGCCTGGCCACCAAGTGGGAATTCATGGACAAGAACACCAGGCTGCGTTTCACGCTGCGCGCCGGTGTGAAGTTCCACAACGGCGAGCCGTTCGATGCCGAGGCCGTGAAGTTCACCTTCGACCGCCTGCTCGGCGAAGAAGGCAAGAAGGGACCGCAGCAGTCGAACTACAACGCCATCGACAAGGTGGTGGTGGTGAATTCAACCACGGTTGACTTCATCATGAAGAGCCCCGACCCGGTGCTGCTGACCAAGCTCTCGGGCTACGGCGCGATGATCGTGCCGCCCAAGTACATCACCGAAAAGGGCAGCGCGTATTTCGGCGCCAACCCGGTGGGCACCGGCCCGTTCAAGTTCGCCGAGTACAAGCCCAAGGTCAGCCTGTCGTTCACGAAGAATGCCGACTACTGGGGCGGCGTGCCCAAGGTCGACAACCTGGTCTACCGCTTCATCACCGAGCCCGCCACCCAGGCCGCCGAGCTGCAGGCCGGCCGCATCGATGTCGCCAACCAGATCCCGCTGGCGATGATCGAGACCTTGAAGAAGGACAGCAAGCTGGCCGTGGAAAGCATGGACGGCCCGGTGGCGCTGGCCATGCGCTACAACACGCAGCGCGGCATCATGAAGGACAAGGAAGTGCGCAAGGCGCTGACCATGGCCGTGGACCGCGACGCCATCATCAAGACCATCCTGCTGGGCAACGCCAAGCCGATCGCCAGCTTCCAGGGCACGCTGTCGTTCGGCAACGACCCGGCCATGAAGCCGCTGCCGTTCAACCCGGCACAGGCCAAGGCCATGCTGCAAAAGGCCGGCGTAAAGCCCGGCACGGCGATCCAGATCGACTTCCGTGGCTCCGACAGCAACTTCCGCGAAGTCGCCCAGGCCGTGGCCAGCTATTTGCAGGGCGTGGGCATCAACGCATCGCTCAAGCCCTACGACACCAACGTGCTGCTGAACGACATCATCCCCGCCGGCAAGACCGGCGAGATGTGGCAGAACCAGTGGGGCGGCTGGACCTTCGACTACGACAACACCGCGTATTCGATGTACTACACCAAGCAGCGCTGGAACCCGTTCGACGACGACAGCAAGCTCAACGCGCTGCTGCACACCCAGCGCAACACCTGGGACCAGGCCGCCCGCAAGACCACCCTGCAGGAGATCGCCCGCTACGTGGCCGACCAGTCGCTCGAGATGCCGCTGTACAGCCTGAACACGGTCTACGGCCTGAACAAGCGCGCCAAGAACCTGGCGCTGCCAGCCGATGGCCGCTTCCGCTTCGTGGACGCGACGGTGGAGTGAACGTGCCCGCTTTGACTTGCTCCCTCTCCCGCATGCGGGAGAGGGTTGGGGTGAGGGCCGCGACGGTTAGACCATTGTCCAAATCTGCGCCGCCCCTCACCCTCCCCCCAAAAGGCCGAGGGAACACAACCGCATGAGCGCTTTCCTCCTCAAGCGTTTCCTCCAGGCGATCTTCGTCGTGCTGGTCGTCACGCTGTTCGTCTCCTACGCGGTGCGCCTCTCCGGCGACCCGGCACTGATGCTGAGCCAGGGCGCGGGCAGCGTCACCGAAGAAGACCTGGTCAACATCCGCAAGGGCCTGGGCCTGGAGCGGCCGTTCCTGGTGCAGTACGCCGAATTCCTGCGCGGCGCCGTGGTCGGTGATTTCGGCAAGAGCTTCATGGGCGGCACCCCGGTGTCGCGCCTCATCGGCGATGCGCTGCCGGCCACGCTGGCGCTGGCCTTCGTCTCGCTCTGCGTCTCGGTGCTGGTCTCGGTGCCGCTGGGCATCCAGGCCGCGGTGCACAAGGGCAAGGGCATCGACCAGGCGATCCGCATCGTCTCGCTGGTGGGCCTGTCGTTCCCCAATTTCTGGCTGGCGATCATGCTGGTACTGCTGCTGGCCATCACCTTCCCGATCCTGCCGCCTTCGGGCTGGGACGGGCCGGTGAGCCTCATCATGCCGGCGCTCACCATGGCCATCATTCTCTCGGCCACCAACGTGCGCCTGGTGCGCACCGCCATGCTCGAGACGCTGTCGGCCCAATACATCATGGTGGCACGTGCCAAGGGCCTGAAGGACCGCGTGGTGCTGTACAAACACGCGCTGCGCAACTGCGCGATTCCGCTGATCACCTACATCGGCCTGCAGTTCGGCAACCTGATCGGCGGCATCGTCGTGGTGGAGCGGGTCTTCAACTGGCCCGGCCTGGGCACGCTGGCGTTCGAGGCCATTGCCAGCCGCGACTACCCGGTGCTGCAGGGCACCGTGACCGTGCTCTCGGTCATGATCGTCGCCGTCAATCTGCTGGTCGACGTGGCCTATGGCATGGTCGATCCACGCATCCGCACCAAGTGAAGACCATGCAAGCCAGCGCTGTCGATCTGTCTCAAAAAACCCCGCGCGGCATGCGCACCATGCCATGGCGTTCGCTCGAATTCATCCTGGGCGTGCTGCTCACGGGCACGATGGTCGCGCTGGTGCTGCTGTCGCCGCTGCTGTTCCCCGAAGGCGGCTCGGCGATGGACCTGGGCGCGCGGCTCACGCGGCCCTTCACTACGTGGGCGCATCCGCTCGGCGCCGATCCGTTGGGCCGCGACGTGCTGGCGCGGGTGCTGGTGGGCGGGCGCATCTCGCTGCTGGTGGGCTTCGTGTCGGTGCTCGGCGCATCCCTCATCGGCATCACCATCGGCCTCATCGCCGGCTACTACCGCGGCTTCTGGGACATGCTGCTGATGCGCTGCGTGGACGTGCAGCTGGCCCTGCCCTTCATCCTGATCGCGCTGACCTTCATCTCGATCCTCGGCGGCGGCCTGTTCAACATCATCCTGTTCATGGTCATCTCGCAGTGGGTGCAGTTCGCGCGGCTGGTGCGCGGCATGGTGCTGCAGGTGCGCGAACGCGAATTCGTGCAGGCGGCACGCGCCTTCGGGGTGCGCGACCTGGCCATGGTGCGCCACCACATCCTGCCCAACATCATCGGGCCGGTGATCATCCTGATGACGCTGAACGTGGGCAACAACATCCTCCTTGAATCGAGCCTGACCTTCCTCGGCCTGGGCGTCGACCCGCTGATCCCGAGCTGGGGCGGCATGCTGGCCGACGGCCGCACCTACATGCAGACCGGGTGGTGGATCAGCGTCTTCCCCGGCGTGGCCATCATGCTCACGGTGCTCGGCCTGAACCTGCTCGGCGACTGGCTGCGTGACCGGCTCGACCCGACCGGCAAACTGTAGTCAACCAGCGATGAACCCGATGCATGCCACCGTACTCACCGACCAGCGTTTCACCCGCACCCTCGACGACTGGGTCGTGCGTTTCTCGCAGCCGCACTGGCGCGGCGCGCGCATCGAAGGCTGGCTGTTCGAAGGTGTGGCGGCGCGCCGCGAAGCCGAGCGGCAGTTGGCCGCCGCCGGCGTTCAGGCGCAACTGCGCAGCGCCTACAAGCCGCTGGTGTTCCACTTTCTGGAGGAGGTCGACACCAGCACGCTGGCCGCGGTGACCATCACCTACCCGGTGCATGCGCAAGCCTCTCCCCAGCGGTTTTTGCAGGAAGCCTATCCGCTGGCGGCGCTGTTGCCGCAATGCAGGCTCGACTTCGTTGCCGGGGGCGCAGACCGGCACTACCACCTGGCTTTCACCCACCGCGACGGCAGCACCAGCGACGCCCGCGTGCGCGCGCCGAACCGTGTGCACGATGACCCGCAGGGCGTGACCCACCTGTCGCCCACCGGCTGGCTGCGGGTCGACAAGCCTGGCGAAGCAACACAGTTCGACTCGGCGCAACCCACCGACTACGAGTTGGTGTTCGCGCAGATTCTGAGCACGGTGGGCACCCATGACTGGCCCGCGCAGGAGCCCTACTTCGAGCGCCTCGACATCCGTGTCGACCTGCCCGGCATCGAACAACGCCTGCCGGTGGAACACGAAACCATCAGCAGCTTCGAAGCCCTGCACGAGGACATCTATTTTTCGTTGCTCGAAGTGTTCCAGCGCCGCTCGGGCCGCCCCGCGCAGGACCGCCGCCTGCAGCCGGGCCAGATCGTGCCCGACGTGCGCGCCAGCCGTCATGCACCACGCCTGCGCATCACGCACAGGCTGTTCGACAAGCAAGCCCAAGAGCTGTGCGCGCAGGGCTTGCCCGACAGCGGTGTGCCGCTGGCCGAACTCGGAGATCCGCCCTCGCCCGTGCGCATCGCCGCCGGCATGCTGGCGCTTGGCGGTCAGGTGTTCGAGGCAGTCAGCCGGCAAGGCCGCACTGTGTCCGGCCTGTACCACGCGGGCACGTCGACACCCGTACTCATCAGCGGAGGACAACACGCCAACGAGACCTCGGGCGTGGTCGGCGCACTGCGGGCGGCAGAACTGCTGCAGGCCAGCGCCGGCGCCCACTTCGCACTCATCGCGCTGGAGAACCCCGACGGCTACGCCCTGCACCGCGAACTGCGCGCCCAGCATGCCCACCACATGCACCATGCGGCGCGATACAGCGCGCTGGGCGACGACATCGAGTACCGCGAGACGGCGCCCTTCTTCGAGCGCGAGGCGCGGCAGAAGGGCCTGACGATCTCGGGCGCGCAACTGCATATCAACCTGCATGGCTACCCGGCCCACGAGTGGACGCGGCCCTGGTCGGGCTATGTGCCGCGCGGCTTCGAGCTGTGGACGATCCCCAAAGGCTTCTTTCTGGTGCTGCGCTACCAGCCTGGCTGGCAGGCCGAGGCGCATGCGCTTCACGAACGGGTGAGCGCCGCGCTGGCCAGCGTGCCGGGCCTGGCGGACTTCAACGCGCGGCAGATGGCGCTGTACGAGCGCCATGCCGGCCCGATCCCGTTCGCCGTGCGCGACGGCATTGCCTATACGGTCACCGAAGTGGACCGGCCCGGTGCGCCGGTCACGCTGATCACCGAGTATCCCGACGAGACCGTGGACGGCGATGCCTTCCGGCTGGCACACACGGTGCAGATGCGCACCGTGCTGGCGGCAGTGGCCGCATGGCAATCGCTGGCACGGGTCATGCCCTGATGCGGACATCCAATTTTTTCGGTTACAACCGCACACAGGGCGCGATATTTGCATGGGCTTGTCGTTAGCCTTTCGCCGACCTCTTTGCTATGTCTTTTCGTTCGTCGTTTTTTCTTGAACCCTGACCTGTCTGGAGCCACCATGAAATTCAAATTCGCCTTGGCCGCCGTAGCCATTGCAGCCTGCGGCAGCGCCTTCGCGCAGACCAAGTGGGACCTGCCCACCGCCTACCCGGCCACCAACTTCCACACCGAGAACATCACCCAGTTCGCCAGCGATGTGGACAAGGCCACGGGCGGCAAACTTAAGATCACCGTGCACAACAACGCGGCGCTGTTCAAGGCCCCGGAAATCAAACGTGCCGTGCAAGGCGGGCAAGCCCAGATCGGCGAGATCCTGCTCGTCAACTACCAGAACGAATGGCAGACCTACGGTGCCGATGGCCTGCCCTTTCTCGCCGATAGCTACGACTCCGCCATGAAGCTGTACAAGGCACAGAAGCCGGCGCTGGACAAGAAGCTGGCCGAGCAGGGCATGTTCGTTCTGTATTCGGTGCCATGGCCTCCGCAGGGCATCTATTCCAAGAAGCCGCTGGCCTCCGCCGCCGACCTCAAGGGCATCAAGTGGCGCGCCTACTGCCCTGCCGCGGCACGCAGCGCCGAACTGGTGGGCGCGCAGCCCGTCACCGTGCAGGCCGCCGAGTTGTCCCAGGCCATGGCGACGGGTGTGATCGAGTCCTATATGTCGTCGGGCTCCACCGGTTATGACACCAAGACCTACGAACACATCAAGTATTGGTACGACACGCAGGCCTGGCTGCCGAAGAACGCGGTGCTGGTCAACAAGTCCGCGTTCGATGCGCTTGACAAGGCGACACAGGAAGCCGTGCTCAAGGCCGGTGCCGACGCCGAGACGCGCGGCTGGGCCGCTTCCAAGGCCGAAAACGCACGCACCATCGACCTGTTGAAAAAGAACGGCATGAACATTTTGCCGCCACCCCCGCAACTCACGGCGGACATGAAGAAGGTCGGCGACACCATGCTCAAGGAATGGCTCGACAAGGCTGGCCCCGAGGGCAAGGGCGTGATCGACGCCTTCCAGAAATAAACCAGAAACGTCCACCCCGCAGACGCCAGCCCCGGGCTGCGCTGTGGGGTCTTTTTCATCCCAAAATCGGAACCCCATGCGAAAAACATTGGACCTCCTGTATGACGGCGCCGCGTGGCTGGCTGCCTTGGCCATGATCGGCGTGCTCGTCATGGTGCTGTTGTCCATCCTGGGACGCCAGTTCAATTTCCTGGTGCCCGGCTCTGACGCCTATGCCGGCTACAGCATGGCGGCGGCCGGCTTCCTGGCACTGGCGCACACACTGAAGCACAACGAACACATCCGCGTCACGCTGCTGCTCGGCAAACTCACGGGCGGCGCCAAACGCGGCCTGGAAATCTGGGCGCTCTCCGTCGCCATATTGCTGTCTGGGTTGTTCGCTTACTACGCGGTCCGACTGTCCTGGCAGTCGCATGCCTTCAACGACATTTCCACCAGCAACGACGCCACGCCGCTGTGGATTCCGCAGCTCTCCATGGCCGTTGGCGCCGTGGTGCTCTGCATTGCATTCATCGACGAATGGGTCATGGAACTGCGCGGCGAGCGCCGCGTTGTCGACAGTGCGGAGGCCCTGCACAATGAATGACCTCGTCATCACCGGCCTGCTGGTCGTCACGCTGTTCCTGATACTGGGCAGCAGCGTGTGGATCGGCCTTACGCTCTCGGGCGTGGCCTGGATCGGCATGCAGCTTTTCTCGGCCCGCCCTGCGGGGGACGCCATGGCTGTCACCATCTGGGGGTCTTCCTCCAGTTGGACGCTCACCGCCCTGCCGCTGTTCATCTGGATGGGCGAGATCCTGTTCCGAACCAAGCTCAGCGACAGCATGTTCCGCGGCCTGGCGCCGTGGGTCAGCCGCCTTCCGGGCAGCCTGCTGCACACCAACGTGATCGGCTGCACCATCTTCGCGGCGGTGTCGGGCTCGTCTGCCGCCACCTGCGCCACCATTGGCAAGATGACGCTGCCCGAGCTGGCCCGGCGCGGCTATCCCGAGGACATCACCATCGGCTCGCTGGCCGGCGCGGGCACGCTGGGGCTGCTGATCCCACCGTCGATCATCATGATCGTGTACGGCGTTTCAGCCGACGTGTCGATCTCCAAGCTGTTCATCGCCGGCGTGTTTCCGGGCATGCTTCTGGCCTCGCTCTTTTCCGGCTACATCATCATCTGGGCGCTGCTGCACAAAGGCGCGATTCCGATATCCGGTGAGAAGATGAGCTTCATGCAGAAGCTCTCCGAATCGCGCCACCTGATCCCGGTGATGCTGCTGATCGGCAGCGTACTGGGCTCGATCTACAGCGGCCTGGCCACGGCGACCGAAGCCGCGGCCGTCGGCGTGGTGGGCTCGATGGTGCTCTCGGCGTGCCAGCGTTCACTCAACTGGCAGAGCTTTCGCGACGCGCTGATGGGCGCGACGCGGCTTTACTGCATGATCGCGCTGATCCTGGCCGGCGCCGCGTTCCTGACGCTGGCCATGGGCTATATCGGCCTGCCTCGCCACCTGGCGGAATTCGTCGGCGGGATGGGCCTGAGCCCGTTGATGCTGATCGTCGCGCTGGCCGTCTTCTACATCATCCTCGGCTGTTTCCTCGACGGCATTTCAATGGTGGTGCTGACCATGGGCGTGATCCTGCCCACGGTGCAGGCGGCCCACATCGATCTGTTGTGGTTCGGCATCTTCATCGTCATCGTGGTCGAGATGGCGCAGATCACACCGCCGGTGGGTTTCAACCTGTTCGTGCTGCAAGGCATGACCGGCAAGGAAATCACCTACATCGCCCGCGTGACCTTCCCGTTCTTCCTGCTGATGTGCCTGATGGTGCTGCTGCTGTGGTTCTTCCCGGGCATCGTGGTCTGGCTGCCGGCCAACATGTGATGCTGTCCGTGCTCGCCATCTGCCTGGGCGCCTGCGTCGGCGCAATGGCGCGCTACGGCCTGGCCCTGTGGCTGAACCCCGGCACCGCGATGCCGCTGGGCACGCTGGCCGCCAACCTGATCGGTGGGTATCTCGTCGGGGTGTGCGTGGCGCTTTTCCAGAACCTGCCGCAGATCGACCCGGTGTGGCGTCTATTGCTCGTCACCGGGTTCCTGGGCGCGTTGACCACGTTCTCGAGCTTCTCCGCGGAGGTCGTGACGATGCTGCAACAGGAGCGCTATTCGCTCGCCTTGGGCACGGCCGCCGTCCATCTGTTCGGCTCGCTGCTGCTCACCATTGCGGGCATGAAGACCGCGCTGTACTTCATCGCAGCCCGCGCGGTGTAAGACACGTCGGCGACGTGCCCGTGCTCAACGCCGCCAGTCGCCGCGGTGGTCACCGCGCCAATGCGGACCATGGTTCCAGCCGCGTCCGGGCTGAACCCAGATCGGCCGTGGCTGCACATACACCGGCGGCGCCTGGATGTAGACCGGGTGCGGCTGCACATACACCGGTTGCGCGCCGTAGTAGATCGGCTGCGGCTGCACATAGACGGGCTGGGGCTGCACGTACACCGGCTGCGGGGCGTAGTAGCGCTGACCATAACCGGGCGAGTTTCCGACCACCACGGCCGCGCCTGGCGCCGAAAGTCCGATCGACCAACCCACGTCGCTGCGCGCCTGCGCCGCGCCGGATGCGCCCAGGCCAGCGGCGGCCAAAGCCAGCAAACCCGCGGCGGCTGCGAATGAACGAAAGCGTGTCGTTGTCATGGCAAAACTCCTTGTAGATCACAGGGCACTCGCCTGATGCGGGCCCTTTGCCATCATTTAACGCGCGGCGACCGTTTCGGTATACCGTCTCGGCTGTTAAAGCGGTTGCCAGACGTAACAGCATCCGGGCGGCGCCGCCTAGAATCAGAGCAATGAGCGCCCCCAACAAATCCCCTGCCAAACCACCTGCCCACGCGGCTGCGAGCGAACCCGTCAAGCCGAGCAATTTCCTGCGCCAGGTGATCGAGACCGACCTGGCCGACGGCACCTACGCCGGCCGCCAGTGGGCAGGCTCGCCAGGCGACGCCGCCCACCATGCCGCCGGCCTCGCCGACCCGGCCAAGGTGCGCATGCGCTTCCCGCCCGAGCCCAACGGTTACCTGCACATCGGCCACGCCAAGAGCATCTGGCTCAACTTCAGCCTGGCCCAGGAATACGGCGGCGTGTGCCACTTGCGCTTCGACGACACCAGCCCCGAAAAAGAAGAACAGGAATACGTCGACGCGATCCGTGACGCCATCGAATGGCTGGGCTACGAGACCTACCTGGCCGACCGCCCCAGCGCCCCTGGCACGATGCAGCCGCACGAATACTTCGCCAGCAATTACTTCGACTTCATGTACCGCGCGGCCGAGTACCTGATCGAGGCCGGCTTGGCCTATGTGGACGAACAGACGCCCGACCAGATGCGCATCAACCGCGGCGACTTCAACACGCCCGGCACCAACAGCCCGTTCCGCGCCCGCACGCCGGATGAAAACCTGGCGCGCTTTCGCGAAATGCGCGACGGCCAACTCGCCGACGGCGCCGCCATCCTGCGCGCCAAGATCGACATGGCCAGCCCCAACATCAACCTGCGCGACCCGGCGCTCTACCGCATCCGCCGGGCCACGCACCACAACACCGGCGACAAGTGGTGCATCTACCCGATGTACACCTATGCGCACCCCATCGAAGACGCGCTCGAGCAGATCACCCACAGCATCTGCACCCTCGAGTTCGAAGACCAGCGCCCGTTCTACGACTGGCTGCTCGACCGATTGGCCGAAGGCGGCCTGATCGCCAGCCCGCATCCGCGCCAATACGAGTTCGCCCGGCTCAACGTCACCCATGTCATTACCAGCAAACGCAAGCTTCGCCAGCTGGTGGAGGAAGGCCACGTCGACGGCTGGGACGACCCCCGCATGCCGACCCTGGCCGGCCTGCGCCGCCGCGGCTACACGCCCGAAGCGTTGAAGCTGTTCTGCGAACGCTCGGGCGTCACCAAGTCCGGCGGCTGGATCGACTACGCCAGCCTGGAGGCCGCCCTGCGCGACACGCTCGACCCCATCGCCCCGCGCGCCATGGCCGTGCTCGACCCGGTGAAGCTGGTCATCACCAACTGGGACGAACTGATGGGCACGGGCTTCCTCGACGACTGCTCCGCGCCGCTGAACCCGCACGCCCCGGAAGCCGGCCGCCGCCAGTTCAAGCTGGGCCGCGACGTGTGGATCGAACGCACCGACTACGAGGAAGTCCAGCCCAAGGGCTTCTTCCGCCTGTTCCCCGGCAACAAGGTGCGGCTGAAATACGGCCATGTCATCGAATGCATCGGCGGCACGAAAGATGCGGCCGGCCGACTTGTCGAAGTACAGGCCAGGCTGGTGCCCGACACCAAGAGCGGCACGCCGGGCGCCGATGCGGTCAAGGTCAAGGGCAACATCACCTGGGTCGCGGTGGCCGACGCGCTGCAGGCCGAGGTGCGGCTGTACGAGCGCCTGTTCGCGGCGGAGAAGCCTGGCAGCGGGGAACTGCTGGATGAGCTGAACAAGGACAGCCTGGTGACCTGTTCGGCGTTTGTCGAGCCGTCATTGGATGGTGCGAAAGATGGTGGCGCGGGGTTTCAGTTCGAGCGGCATGGGTATTTTGTGGTGGATGCGAAGGCGGATGCGGCTAGCGGGCGGGTGTTCAACCGGGCTGCGGGGATGAAGGATTCGTGGGGGAAGTGAGGCGGGCAGTTGTAAACGACGTGGCTTAAATTGCAAAAAAACTCGCGCAAAACCATTGATGCTGTCTCCCAAGGACGCGCACTGCCTGGCGTTCTGGTCCTTTAAAAGATCTCGATTTTTTTCGAGGCCCTTCTGTTCTGGAATGCTTCCCCAAAAATACCTATTTTGGGTATGATCCAACCCAAT
>JAQGMQ010000617.1 GCA_028292305.1 Rhodoferax sp. | reverse complement strand
GGGATGATCTTCTTCAGCGAGAAGTACTCGGTGTCGATCAGGTCGAACGAGTTGGGCGCCGTGACTGCGCGCTTGGTGACGTCGTCGGTGCTGACCGGGATGTACTGGATCTTGATGCCGGTGTCGGCCTCGAACTTCTCGGCGATGGCCTTGTCCTGGTTCACCGCGGTGCCGAGGTAGCGCAGCACGATTTTTTCCTGCGCGTGGATGGCCGGGAAGACACCGGCGGCCAGGATGCCGGCCGTGCCCTTGAGCAGCGAACGGCGCTTGACGGCGCCCAGGTTGTCGATGGATTCGGGAAGTGAGTCGGACGTGAGGGACATGGGAATAGCTCCTTGGGACAGAGAGAAGTCAACAGGTGAGGAAATAACCAGCGGCCGTCAGGCCATGGCGGGAACGGGGGAAGAAGGAGCGCCGGCCGCTGCCGCCGCCATGGTCAGTGCAAGCGCTGCCGTGGGCGCCCACGACAACTGCACCGGCTCGCCGACCTGGTAGGGCCTGGCTCCGAACTGCGCCTCCGACACCATCACCGAGAACTCGGCGGTGGAATTGGCGCTCTGCGCCTTGCCCGGCTTCTGCAGGCCGAGCAGCACATAGGTGCCCTGGTACTCGACATCGGTGACCACGGCCGGCATGTTGTGCGGACCGTCGGGCGCAGCCTCGGCCCCGGGTGTGACCAGCATGTGGTCGGTGCGCACGCCGATCTTGCCGGCGGCGCTTTCGATGACGTTGTGGCCACCCATGAAGCGCGCCACGAATTCGCTGTTGGGCCGGTTGTAGATTTCGTGCGGCGGGCCGACCTGTTCGATCAGGCCGTGGTTCATCACCACCATCGTGTCGGCCAGCGCCATGGCTTCCTCCTGCGAGTGCGTGACGTGGATGAAGGTCAGGCCCAGTTCCTTCTGCCAGCGGCGCAGCTCGGCACGCATCTGGATGCGCAGGAACGGGTCGAGCGCCGACAGCGGCTCGTCGAGCAGCAACACCCGTGGCTGGGTGATGAGTGCACGCGCCAGCGCGACGCGCTGCTGCTGGCCACCCGACAGCTCGGCCGGCTTGCGTTCGGCCAGGTGACCCATGGCCACGCGGTCGAGCAAGTCCTTGGCGGCGGCCTGGCGCTTGGCCTTGTCGACGCCCTTCATCTTCAGGCTGAAGGCCACGTTGTCGAGCGCCGAGAGGTGCGGGAAGAGCGCAAAGCTCTGGAACATCATGGCCGTGCCGCGTTCGGCCGCTGGCAGATCGGTGATGTTGCGGTTCTCGAGCAGGATGTCGCCACTGGTGACCGACTCGTGCCCGGCGATCATGCGCAAGGTGGTGCTCTTGCCGCAGCCGGAAGGGCCGAGCAGGCAGCAGTAGCTGCCGCTGGCAATGCGCAGGTTGACGGCGTCCACCGCGGGCTTGCCCCCGGCGTACCGCTTGGTCAGCGCGACGATTTCGATGGCTGCGGGAGCCGGCGTGGCCAGGGAAGCGACCGAAGGGGTGTTGGGGGCTTGCATAAGCAGGCTGTGTGCAAACAGCGTGCCAGCTTTGCATTCAATGCCGGGCTGGCATTGCGTACAAAAACGCACCGGCTTCGTGCGCAAAGCGGGTCACCGTGCACGCCACCGCCCAACCGCGGCGCCCTTCGCTCTAGCATGGTGCGCTGCCGCATCCGTTCCCGGATACGTAACAATTTAGCGCGTAATCCGGCTCGCCATCGTTTTATTTTCGTTACAGATATTGCATCGCGGGTGGCGCATTGCCAGGGGGGCCTCCGTAGCATGAACCGTTTTCAGGAGGAATCTCAGTGGCATTGCAATCCCCATTTTTCGGCAAGAGAGAAAACGAATCCCTTGGCACCCGCTCCCCCACCGGGCCCGCCAGCGCCGGCGCGCATTCGGTGCTGGGCTCCCATGGCAGCAGCCCATCCCAGCCAGCGCCGTTGAGCGCCAATCCCATGACACCCAACACCAGCTCTGCAGCTTCGACCACCGCCACCGTCAAGGAAGGCGGCAGCAAACTCACCGTCGGCCCGAACATCAAGTTGAAGGGCGTGGAGATCACCGATTGCGACACGTTGGTGGTCGAAGGCACGGTCGAAGCCACGATGGATTCGCGCGTGATGCAGATCGCCGAGACCGGTTCGTTTAACGGCTCCGCCGAGATCGACCTGGCCGAGATCCATGGCGCGTTCAACGGTGATCTGGTGGTGCGCGAAAAGCTCATCATCTACTCGACCGGCCGTGTCACGGGCAAGATCCGGTACGGCAAGGTGGTGATCGAGGAGGGTGGCCAGCTTTCGGGTGAGATCACCTTCGGCGCAGCAGCCAACACCCGTGCCGCCAACAGCGCCTCGGCCAGCCCGAAGGCGCCGCTGCAGGCCATCGCCTGACCCATCGCGGGTTGAAGCGCCCTGTTCAGGCGATGCGGGGCACCACCGCGGTTGCAGGGGCGGCGGCTTCACTGGTGTCGTCGGCCTTGATGCTGCCGTCGGGCCGGGTGTAGGTGCCGACCAGCATGCCGCTGGCCAGCGCCCGTTCACGCAAGGCGTCGACCACGGCATCACGCCCGGGGGTGTCGCTGAACTCAGGCCCCGCCGACAGCGCAAACAGCTGGAACACATAGCGGTGCACGCCATGGCC
>JAQGMQ010000569.1 GCA_028292305.1 Rhodoferax sp. | reverse complement strand
TGGGCGATCTCGAAAACCTGCCGCAGATAGGCGAGGTATTTTTCGTCTTCGCACATGTTCTTCGACGGCGTGTCCGACAGCTTGGCGACCGGCTGGTCGTTGCAGCGGATCATCTTGATGACGATCTGCAGCGGCTCGTAGCCCAGGTCGTTGGTGAGGTAGGTGCCGATGCCGAAGGCCAGCTGGCAGCGCCCGTGGAACTGGCGGTAGAGCTCGATGGTGCGCGGCACGGTCAGGCCGTCGCTGAAGATCAGCGTCTTGGTGAGCGGGTCGACGCGGTTGTTGCGGTAATGCGCAATCAGCCGTTCGCCCCACTGGAACGGGTCGCCGCTGTCGTGGCGCGCGCCGTCGAACAGCTTGCAGAAATACATGTCGAAGTCGCGCAGGAAGGCGTCCATGCCGTAGACGTCGCTCAGCGCGATGCCCAGGTCGCCGCGGTATTCCCTGGCCCAGGATTCGAAGCCGAAGACCTGGCTGTCGCGCAGGCGTGGGCCCAGCGCCTGGCAGGCCTGCAGGTATTCATGGGCCATGGTGCCCAGCGGCGTCAAGCCGAGCTTCATGGCGAACAACACATTGCTGGTGCCCGCGAACTGGCCCCGCGCCCCGGCACCGAGCTTGGACACCAGCACGCGCAGGATCTCTTCATGCCAGGCCTTGCTGAAGCGGCGCCGCGTGCCGTAGTCGGCGATCTTCAGGTCGGCCAGGCCTTCCCCGTGCAGCAGGTCGATCTTGGTGTCGAGCCGCTTGCGGCCCTCCATGAAGTCGGGCACCTTCTGCGTGTTGCGAAAGTAGACCTCGTTGATGATGGCCAGCACCGGGATCTCGAACAGGATGGTGTGCAGCCACGGCCCCTTGATCGCGATCTCGATCTCGCCCGATGGCTGGGCCGTGACGGTGATGTATTTCTCGTTGAGCCGGAACAGGCCGAGGAAGTCGATGAAATCGCTCTTGATGAAGCGCATCGATCGCAGGTAGGCCAGCTCGGCGTCCTGGAACTGCAGGCTGCACAGCGAACGGATCTCGTCCCTGATCTCGCTGACATACGGCGCCAGCTGCACGCCCGGGTTGCGGCACTTGAACTTGTACTCGACCTGCGCCCCCGGAAACTGGTGCAGCACAACCTGCATCATCGTGAACTTGTAGAGGTCGGTGTCGAGCAGGCTGGTGATGATCATGTTGAAGCGGCCCCTGCACTCCGCTTGTCCGGTGCGGTAGCCAGCGGGCCGTGTTTTTCTGAACCCCCATTGTGGCATCCCTGGGCATGGGCTGCAGCGCGGGCCCGCCGGCACGGTCGATCCGAAAGGGCCTGCAGGCCGCTGCGCTGGTGGCGTGGATATTGCGTTGCCACCCGGCCACCGCGGCGCGTGCACCAAGAGGCCCCAGGCCAACAACAACACAGCGCGCTGCCGGGTCGCAACCACGCCGCCCCTTGTCGTAATCCCGGTGCCCGCCATCGGCCTGCTGGCCTATGCTGGAGCGGCCGCGGAGACAACGGCGGCAACTCACCCAAGAACAGCAATCCAAGAACGAGGATCGGTTTTCATGCACGCACATCCCCCCTTCCCCTCCAAATCATTGACCGCTGACATCGCGGCTTCGGACTCGCCGGCGCTCGACCAGACCGCCTTGAAACCAACCGGCCCGCGGCGCACGGCATCCGTGCTGGCCGGCCAGCTGACGGCCGCGTCGCTGGCCGCCTGCGGCGGTGACGGCGGCGACGCCGACACGGCCTGCGAGGCCACCACCGGCAACGGCTCGGTGGTGGTGGGCTCGGGCCTGGCCGGCGACCCGGCCGCGCCCGAACCGGCCTCCGGCTATGTCACCGGCAAGAAGGCCGTCTATGCGCGCAACTACATGGTCACCACGGCCAACCCGCTGGCCTCCAAGGCCGGCTGCGACGTGCTCAGGAAGGGCGGCACGGCAGTGGACGCCGCGGTCGCCGTGCAGATGGTGCTGGGTCTGGTGGAGCCGCAATCGTCCGGCCTGGGCGGCGGCGCGTTCATGCTGCACTACGACGCGGTGAAGCAGAAGGTCGAGTCCTATGACGGCCGCGAAACGGCACCGGCCGCGGCCACGCCCAACTACCTGCGCTGGGTGAGCGACGCCGACCGCAGCCTGCCCCAGCCCGGTGGTGCACGCGCCAGTGGCCGCTCCATCGGCACGCCCGGCGCGGTGCGCATGCTCGAGCTGGCGCACCAGGACCATGGCAAGCTGACCTGGAAGGAACTGTTCGACCCGGCCGTCAGCTTGTCCACCGACGGCTTCAAGATCAGCGGACGCCTGGCCGCGGCCATCTCAGGCGCCACCACCGGCCTGTCGCGCGACGCCGAGGCCGTGGCCTATTTCTTCAACGCCGACGGCACGCCCAAGGCACTGGGCACCGTGCTCAAGAACCCGGCCTATGCCAGCACGCTGACCACGGTGGCCAACGGTGGCGCCAACGCGTTCTACACCGGCCCCGTGGCCCAGGGCATCGTGGCCAAGATCAAGGCCACCAGTGGCGGCAGCCCGGCCGTGGCCATCACCCCGGGCCTGACCGAGCTGTCGGACCTGGCCAGCTACCAGGCCAAGCGCCGCGACCCGGTGTGCACCACCTACCGCGCCTACTGGGTCTGCGGCATGGCGCCACCCTCCTCTGGCGGCATCACCGTGGCCTCGGCGCTCGGCGTGCTGGAGAACTTCGACATCCCGGCCTACAAGCCGACGGCCATCAACCTCGAAGGCGGCAAGCCGACGGTGATGGGGGTGCACCTGGTCAGCGAAGCCGAACGCCTGGCCTATGCCGACCGCGACAAGTACATCGCCGACACCGACTTCGTATCGCTGCCCGGCGGCACGTGGAACACCATGTTGAACAAGCCCTACATGGCCAGCCGCGCGGCGCTCATCAGCCCGACCAAGAGCCTGGGCACGGCCACGGCCGGCGTGCTGGGCAGCAACGCGCAGGGCGTAAGCCTGGTCAACGAGGCCGGCACCACGCATTTCACCATCGTCGACCGGCAGGGCAACGTGGTGGTGATGACGACCACCGTGGAAGCCGGCATGGGCTCGTTCCACATGACGCAGGGCTTCATCCTGAACAACCAGCTGACCGACTTCTCGGCCACCCCGACCGACAGCGCCGGCCTGCCCATCGCTAACAGCCTGCAGGCCGGCAAGCGGCCGCGCAGCTCGATGGCGCCGACGCTGGTGTTCAAGAAGGCGGCCAACGGCGGGGTCGGCGAATTCCTGATGGGCACCGGCTCGCCGGGTGGTGGCACCATCATCCAGTACGTCGTGAAGACGGTGGTGGGCGCGCTCGACTGGGGCCTGGATGCACAGCAGGCGACATCGCTCGTGGACTTCGGCGCGGCCAACAGCCCGACCACCAGCCTGGGCGGCGAACACCCGAGCATCGACACCAGCAACAACGGCAACAACGACCCGCTGATCACCGGCCTGCGGACGCTGGGCCACACCGTGTCCACGGCGGCGCAATCCAGCGGCATCAGCACCATCATCCGGGTGCAGCAGAACGGCGCCAACGTGCTGCAGGGCGGGGCTGATCCGCGGCGTGAAGGCGTCGTGCTGGGCGATACGTACACGCCGTAACGGTGCGTCCGCGAGACACTTTCACAGGGGCCCTTCGGGGCTCCTTTTCATGGTGCGCGCGCCAGGCCGTGCGGCACTGTCGGCTTAAGACTACGCCCTCCGCCCAGCGTGTCCTACCCCCTGCGCATGCCGCGCTACGTACATTGACCCCACGCCGAAGTTGAGGCCGCACACGGAGCGGCAAACCGGCGGATTCGCTTAGAAACCAGAAGGAGAACGATATGAACAACGACCGCATGGAAGGCAACTGGAAACAGTTCAAGGGCAAGATCCAGGAGCAATGGGGCAAGCTGACCGACGACGACCTCGACGTCGCCCAGGGCCGCCGCGAGCAACTGCTCGGCCGCATCCAGGAACGCCATGGACTGACCAAGGAAGTGGCCCACGAGCAAGTGCTCGAATGGGAAAAGAAGAACCCCAGCTTCTTCTTCGAAAAGTCCTGACGGGCTGACGCCACCAACCCACACCCCGACCAGTACCGTATTTCAATTCGTCTAGGAGAACACCATGAACATGACCAACACCAAACTCTCGATGCTCGCCATTGCCATGTCCCTCGGCTACGCCACCAGCGCCATGGCCCTGACCTCGGCCGAGCACACGGCCCAGAACGACCGCATCGAGGCCGACTACAAGATGAACAAGGACAAGTGCGGCTCGCTGAGCGGCAATGCCAAGGACATCTGCGCCTCGGAAGCCAAGGGCACCGAGAAGGTGGCCAAGGCCGAACTCGAAGCCCAGTACAAGCCCAGTGCCAAGAACACCGCCAAGGTGAATGAAGCCAAGGCCGATGCCGCCTATGACACCGCCAAGGAAAAGTGCGACGACCTGGCCGGCAATGCCAAGGACGTGTGCGTGAAGGACGCCAAGGCCGCCCACACC
>JAQGMQ010000537.1 GCA_028292305.1 Rhodoferax sp. | reverse complement strand
GCCATGGACGACGTGCTGCTCTTCGGCCTGCGGGCCAACGCGCCCAAGCCCGACGACTACATGGTCATCGGCAAGCCGCTCACCATGGAGCCCTACGCCATCATGCTGCCCAAGGGCGAAGCGGCGTTCAAGAAGCTGGTCGATCAGGAAGTGCGCCGTGTCATCCTGAGCGGCGAGGTCAACGCGATGTATGCCAAGTGGTTCCAGCAGCCGATTGCGCCCAAGGGCATCAACCTGGCGCTGCCCATGCCGTACCTGCTCAAGGATTCCTTCAAGTTCCCCAGCGACAAGGTCGGCGACCTGTAGCCTGCAGATTTATCCCCGCGCCCCCCTGGGGTAGGGGGCCAGGGTGAGGGGTAGGCCGTGTCCAGCGCCGTCCGGAGCGCCCCCTCGGACGGCCACCCCTCAAATTCTCCCACCCCCGCGCTTGTCAATCTCCGCGGCACCCCCACATGGACTGTGCGCGGCGAATCGTGGGCAAGGTGTCATCCCAGGTCCTTAGAATCGTTCCTTTCCCTCCAGCCAAGAAGACTGCATGGTCCCCCATCTCGTCACCGCCCTGACCGGCCCCATCAACGAACTCGAGCAGCGCATTCTCGACTCCATGCCGGCCATCGAGCGCTGGTTCCGGCTCGAATGGATGGAACACACGCCGCCGTTCTACAGCTCGGTCGACATTCGCAATGCGGGCTTCAAGCTGGCGCCGGTCGACACCAACCTGTTTCCGGGTGGCTGGAACAACCTCACGCCGCAGATGTTGCCGCTGGCGGTGCAGTCAGCCATGGCCGCGATCGAAAAGATCTGCCCCGAGGCCAAGAACCTGCTGCTGATCCCCGAAAACCACACGCGCAACACCTTCTACCTGAGCAATGTGGCGCAGCTGCAGCGCATCTTCAACATGGCCGGGCTGAATGTGCGCATCGGCTCCATCAGCCCCGACGTGAAGGAGCCGACCGAGATCACGCTCCCCACGGGCGAAAAGGTGCTGCTCGAGCCGGTGATCCGCAGCAAGCGCCGCCTGGGTCTGAAGGATTTCGACCCCTGCACCATCCTGCTGAACAACGACCTCAGCGCGGGCGCGCCCGGCATCCTGGAAGACCTGCACGAGCAGTACCTGCTGCCGCCGCTGCACGCCGGCTGGTCGGTGCGGCGCAAGAGCACGCATTTCCGCAACTACGAAGAGTTGTCCAAGCGGTTCGGCAAGCTGCTGGGCATCGACCCCTGGCTCATCACGCCGATGTTCAACAAGTGCGGTGAGGTCGATTTCGCCAGCGGCACCGGGCTCGACTGCCTGCAGACCAACGTCGACGCGCTGCTCACCCGCATTCGCCGCAAATACAAGGAATACGGCATCAACGAAAAGCCGTTCGTCATCGTCAAGGCCGACAACGGCACCTACGGCATGGGCGTCATGACCGTGCGCGACGTGAAGGATCTGGACGCGCTGAACCGCAAGAACAAGAACAAGATGGGCGTCATCAAGGACGGCCAGACCGTGCACGACATCATCATCCAGGAAGGCGTGCTGACCAACGAACGCATGAACGACGGCGTCGCCGAGCCCGTGGTCTACATGATGGACCGCTACGTGGTGGGCGGCTTCTACCGTGTGCACGCCGAGCGCGGCGTCGACGAAAACCTGAACGCGCCTGGCTCGAGTTTCGTGCCTTTGGCCTTCGCCGAGAGCGCGCATCTGCCGCAGGTCGGAATGCGCCCCGGCGCCAGTGCGCCGAACCGTTTTTACATGTATGGTGTGATCGGACGGCTGGCCATGGTGGCGGCAAGTTACGAACTCGAAGCCACCGACCCAGACGCCGAAATCTACGAGTAGTTTTCCCAAGCGGCAGGGGGGCGTATGTTCAGATTCTTCGCCGTTTTCTTGTTGATGCAGCTCTCGCTGTTCGGCATCAACATGCTGAGTTGGGTGCAAGCCCACATCATCCTGCCCTGGACGGCCCTGCTGGCCCATGTCTGCGTGGTGCTGATGAAAACCTTCGACAGCACGGCCCTGTCGGCAGGCAAGGTGCTGTGGAACCCGGCGACCGGCTTTGGCGTCTCCATCGAAGCCGGCTGCAACGGCATCGAAGCCTGCATCGTGCTGTTCGCGGCGGTGATGGCTTTCCCGGCCGGCTGGCGCTACAAGATGCTCGGGCTGGCGGTCGGCTTCACCGCCGTGCAACTGCTGAACGTGGTGCGCGTGATCAGCCTGTTCTACCTCGGGCAGTGGAACAAGGACGTCTTCACCTTCGCCCACGAATACCTCTGGCAGGCCCTGATCATGGTCGACGTGCTGGTGGTCTGGCTGATCTGGGTGCGCGGTATCCGCTCGGCCGAGCCGGCGGTGGTCAGCGCTGAAACCGGCACGGCCAAAGCCGCCGCCTGACCCGCCATGCGCCGCCCCAAGCCGTCCCCCATCGCGATTTTTGCTATTTCGGCCATCGTTTTGCTGCTGGTGCTCACGTTGGCCTGGTCGACGGTGTCCAAATGGACGTCACGCCCCGTCGCGGTGCTGGTTGCGCTGGTGCTCGAAAACACCAGCGGCTGGGTGCACAGCACCCGCGAGGCGCCCGGCGTGCTCGAGGTCGAAAGTGAATTCGAGGTGCTCATCCCGGGCGCAGGCGGCCACCGCGCCGCGCTGGTGTTCGAAGGCAACCCCGCGCGCTACGCCTACGGCCTGCCGATCTTCCTCGCGTTGCTGCTGGCGGCACGCGGGCCACGGCGGCTGCCGCGCGCGGTGATCGGTGCGGTGCTGCTGCTGCCGGCGCAGGCCTTCAGCCTGTGCCTGTCGCTGCTGGTCGAGCTGATGTCCGGCGCGCAGGGCTCGCTGGCCATCCTCAAGGTCGCGCCCTGGCAGCTGGAATTGGTGGCCTATGGCTACCAGCTGGGGTCGCTGGTGCTGCCCACTTTGACGCCGGTTGTGCTCTGGCTGTGGCTTGACCGGCAATTTGTCGCCGAGGTGCTGGTCAAGGGCTGGACGAAACGGCAGGCCGTGGTGGCGTAAAAGCGCGCGGCCCCGGCGGGCCAGTTGCTGCAATGCAACAAAGCCCGGGCTTTGGCCGAAGGCAACCAAATAAACCGGGGGCCACCGAAATCCGGAAGCGCAGAATACGCTTCCCGACGTTTCCGGAACCCGCCACGCGCGTTATCGCGACCGAAGGCGGTTCAGTAGTTAGTGCAAAGTTCAAAATCCTCGCTCGCAGCGCTCACTCTTGGCGCAATCGGTGTTGTCTACGGCGACATCGGCACCAGTGTCCTGTATGCGCTCAAAGAGGTCTTCAATTCGGGCCACGTGCCGTTCACGCCAGAAAACATCTATGGCGTGTTGTCGCTGTTCTTCTGGACCCTGACGGTCATCGTCTCCATCAAGTACGTGGTGCTGGTGCTGCGCGCCGACAACAACGGCGAAGGCGGGCTGATCGCCATGCTGGCGCTGGCTTCGCAGGCGGTGAAGGACAAACCCAAACTGCGCAAGTGGCTGCTGCTGGTGGGCATCTTCGGCACCTCGCTGTTCTACGGCGACGGCGTGATCACCCCAGCGATCTCGGTGCTGTCGGCGGTCGAAGGTCTGGAAGTGATCTCGCACCGGTTCCACCAGTACGTGATTCCGATGACCCTGGTGGTGCTGTTCTGCCTGTTCGCGGTGCAAAAACGCGGCACGGCCGGCATCGGCAAGTTTTTCGGCCCGATCACACTGCTGTGGTTCTTCACCATTGCCGCCCTCGGCATCTCGCACATCTGGCACCACCCGGCGATCCTGTGGGCGCTGAACCCCACGTACGCGCTGCAATTCATGTGGGACAACCCGCTGATCACCTTCATCATCCTCGGTGCGCTGGTGCTGTGCGTCACCGGGGCCGAAGCGCTGTATGCCGACATGGGCCATTTCGGCAAGAAGCCGATCCGCCTGGCCTGGTTTTCGGTGGCCATGCCGGCCCTCACGCTCAATTATTTCGGCCAGGGCGCACTGCTGCTGCGCACGCCTGAAGCGGTCAAGAATCCGTTCTACATGATGGCGCCCGACTGGGCGCTGGTGCCGCTGGTGCTGCTGGCCACGCTGGCCGCTGTGATCGCCTCGCAGGCGCTGATCACCGGCGCCTTCAGCGTCACCAAGCAGGCCATCCAGCTCGGCTATCTGCCGCGCCTGAACGTGCAGCACACCAATGTGCGCGAGGCCGGGCAGATCTACATCCCGTTCGTGAACTGGGGCCTGTTCGTGGCCATCGTGCTGGCGGTGGTGATGTTCAAGTCGTCGAGCAACCTGGCTTCGGCCTACGGCATCGCGGTGTGCATCGACATGCTGATCACCACCACGCTGACCTTCTTCGTGATCCGCTTCGGCTGGAAGTACCCGCTGTCGCTGTGCATCGGGGCCACCGGCATCTTCTTCATCATCGACTTCGCCTTCCTCGCGTCGAACCTGCTCAAGTTGTTCGAAGGGGGCTGGTTCCCGCTGGCCATCGGTGGCGCCATCTTCACGCTGATGATCACCTGGAAGGAAGGCCGCCAGCTGCTCAACGACAAGCTGCGCGAAGACGCGATCGACCTGCCGAGCTTTCTCGAAGCGGTGTTCGTGAGCCCGCCCGCGCGGGTCGAAGGCACGGCCGTGTTCCTCACTGCCGAGGCCGGCACGGTGCCCAACGCGCTGCTGCACAACCTGAAGCACAACAAGGTGCTGCACGAACACAACCTCTTCGTCACGGTGCGCAACCACGAAGTGCCCTGGATCGGCCTCGACAAACGGGTCGAGATCACGGCCCTGGGCCACGACTGCTGGCAGGTCAAGATCCACTACGGCTTCAAGAACGATCCCGACATCCCCAAGGCGCTGCAGCAGATCAGGAACCGCGGCTGCGAGCTGGAGACCATGAGCACCAGCTACTTCCTGTCGCGCGACACGGTGATCCCCACCATCGGCAGCGGCATGGCGCAGTGGCGCGAAAAACTGTTCGCCCAGATGCACCACAACGCCAGTGGCGCGGCCGACTTCCTGAAGCTGCCCAACAACTCGGTGGTCGAGCTGGGCTCCAAGATCGAGATCTGATTTCGGGCGTTGCGGGCGGGCCGGCGCGGAGCCCATGCGCAAGAGACCTTGACTCTTGCGTGGACGGCCGGGAAGTCCTTACCATGGGCTGGCCAGTGTCGCCGCTGCCGGCCCGTCCGGCCCATCCGCACCCGAGGTTCCCAGATGCTCCATGACCCGTCTCCTGTGACTGCCGTATCTCTTGTGCCCCCGTTGACCAACGCCGGACCTTACGCCGACGCGCTGGCCCAGTACCGGCGCCGCGCCGGTGTGTATGACCTGGAGATGGCGATGTGGGAGCCGATCCGGCGCGAGGCGATCGCGCTGCTCGGGCTGGGCGCAGGCGACACCGTGCTCGACGTCGGCTGCGGCACCGGCCTGAGCTTCGGGCCGATGCTGCAGACGCTCGGCGCGCAGGGCCACATCATCGGCATCGAGCAAAGCCCCGACATGCTCGAGAAGGCGCGCGAGCGGGTGGAGGCCTACCGCTGGCCGCAGGTGGCCTTGGTGTGCAGCACGGCCGAGGCGGCACCGATCCCGGTGCTGGCCGATGCGGCGCTGTTCCACTTCACCCACGACATCCTGCAGCAGCCTGCCGCCGTGGCCCACGTGCTGCGCCACCTGAAGCCGGGCGCCCGCGTGGTGGCCTCGGGCCTCAAGTGGGCGGGCCCGTGGAACTGGTTCACCAACCTGTTCGTGTGGCCCGCCGCGCTGCATTCCGTGACATCGCTCGACGGTCTTGACCAACCCTGGCGCCAGCTCGCCTGGCAGGTGCGCGATCTGGATCTGCAGATGTGGCTCAACGACGGCGTCTACATCGCCAGCGGGACCTGGCGCGGGCCGCCGCACTGACCCCGGCGCATGCAGATCGACTTCCTGGGCATCCAGGCCTTTCTGGCCGTCATCGAATGCGGCAGTTTCCAGTTGGCGGCGGCGCAGTTGCACCTGTCGCAGGCGGCGGTGAGCCACCGGCTGCGCAAGCTGGAAGAAAGCCTCAGCGTGCGCCTGGTCGCCCGCACCACCCGCGAGGTGATGCTGACCGATGCCGGCCGCGCCTTCCTGCCGCGGGCCCGCGGCGCGGTGAAGGAACTGGCGCTCTCATGCGAGGCCGTGCGCCACCACGGCGACAGCGCCGACCGCTGGATCGCCTTCGCCTGCCTGCCGACCATGGCCGCGGCGCAACTGGTGCCGGCCATCGGCCGCTTTGCGGCCCTGCGTCCCGAACTGTCGGTGCGGGTCTACGACAACTCCATCCATGAGATCGCCGAGCTGGTGGCGTCGCGCGCGGCGGCCTTCGGCATCACCGTGGCGCAGTCGCTGCGTGGCGAGCTGCTGCAGGAAAAGATCGCCGACGAGCCCTTCGTGCTGGTCTGCCGGCGCGACCACGCTTTTGCGCGGCAGGCCCAGGTGCGCTGGCAAGACCTGAAGGCCGAGCCGCTGATCCGCATCAGCCTGCCGTTCGACAACAGCATCACGGTGGACGACGCCATCGGCCCGATGCGTGACCAGCTGCGCTGGCGCTTCGAGACCCAGCGCCACGCACTGGCCTTCCAGATGGTGCGCGATGGCCTGGGCCTGACGGTGGCGCCCAGGCTGCATCTGCCGGCCGACGACAGCCTGGTCGGCCTGCCCATCGTCGAGCCCACGGTGCACCGCAGCCTGTCGATGGTGGTGCGGCGCGACCACCTGCTCAGCCCCGCCGAACTGCAGGTGCAGCAGCTCGTGGTGGCCTGCATCCTGGAGCGCCTCGAAGTCGCCACCGGCTGACAAGACGACAAGGCGCCGATCAATCCGGTGCATGAATGGCGCAAAACAATTCATTTGTGCGTAGCCGCCTGACTCCCTAGACTGCGACCCTCGCCCGCGCCGATCGCGCCGGTGCAGCAGCACACAAGGGAGACATGGACACACTTTCACTCGGATACCTGAGCCTGCCCGGCGCATCGGCGCAGCAGTTGGTGCAAGCCGCGCAGGCCGCGCGGCTGCGCCGGGTCGGCCTGCGCATTGCCGGACGCAAGCCGGCCGATGCGGGCGACTGGGTGCTGGGCCGCGCCGAGCGGCTGCGTGACCTGCGGATCGCCCTGGTCGACACCGCCACCGAGGTGCTGAGCGTGGCCGCCTACTACGTCGACGCACACACCACCGTGGCCGATTTTTTGCCCGTGTTCGAGACTGCGGCCTTGCTCGGTGC
>JAQGMQ010000534.1 GCA_028292305.1 Rhodoferax sp. | reverse complement strand
GGCCGGCAGCCGCGGCCCGATGTGGTCGAGCACGCGCAGCATTTCTTCCTTCGGCTCGCCAACCGACAGGCCGCCGATGGCAATGCCGTCGAAATCGATTTCGCTCAGGCCGGCCAGGGACTCGTCGCGCAGGCGCTCGAACATCCCGCCCTGCACGATGCCGAACAGCGCGTTCGGATTCTGAAGCCGCGCGAATTCATCCTTGGAGCGCTTGGCCCAGCGCAGGCTCATCTCCATCGACTTGCGCGCCTCGGCCTCAGTGGTGCGGTGGCCGTTGGTTTCGTAGGGCGTGCACTCGTCGAGCTGCATCACGATGTCGGAATTGAGCCCGGTCTGGATCTCCATGCTGACCTCGGGCGACATGAACAGCTTGTCGCCATTCACCGGCGACGCGAAGTGCACGCCTTCCTCGGTGATCTTGCGCATCGCGCCCAGGCTCCACACCTGGAAGCCGCCCGAATCGGTGAGGATGGGCTTGTTCCACTTCTCGAAGCCGTGCAGCCCGCCGAAGCTTTGCATCACGTCGCGGCCGGGCCGCATCCACAGGTGGAAGGTGTTGCCCAGGATGATCTGGGCGCCCATCTCCTCCAGGCTGCGCGGCATCACGCCCTTGACGGTGCCGTAGGTGCCGACGGGCATGAAGATGGGGGTCTGCACCACGCCGTGGTTCAGCGTGAGCATGCCGCGGCGCGCCTGCGAGGCCGGGTCATTGCCCAGGAGTTCAAATTTCAACATGCCGACGGCTCCGGGGCGGAAGGGGAAACTAGGCGGGCTTGCGCGCCACGACGAGGAAGCCGTTGACCGGCGCGTTGTTTTCCAGGCGGATCACCGTCGGGGTGAGCGCGATGTCTTCAAAGCCTGACTTCTGGCACAGGGCTTCGACGTGGCTCGGCTTGTGCACGTAGCGCATGGTCGAACGCAGCACCACATCGGCTTCGTCTTCGCCCGCGGCTTCGATCGAGAAGATCACGCTGCCGCCCGGCACCAGCACCTTGTACGCGCCCGAGATGGCCTTGCTCAGGTCACCCACGTAATTGAACACGTCGCAGGCCGCCACCACGTGGTACAGCGACTTCGGCGTGGCCTTCAGCGCGTCGAGCAGGTTGACGTGGTGGAAGCGGTCGTACACGTTGTGGCGCATGGCCTGCGCGATCATTTCTTCCGACAGGTCGACCCCGATCAGCGCGCCGTTGATGCGGCCCAGGCACACGCCCAGCAGGCCGGTGCCGCAGCCCAGGTCGAGCACGTTGAAGGGCTCGGCGGCGTAGCGGTCGGTGATGATCTTGGCCACCTGCTTGGGCAACTGGTAGCGCAGGCCGCGCACCATGTGCTGGTCGTACAGGTCGGCAAAACCGGCGAACACCTTGCGCACCACGGCGGCGGGCTGAGTCTTCGGCGTCTTGCCCTTGGCGATGTCTTGCCAGAATTTGTATTCTTCGTTTTCAGGGGCGAGCGCGACCAGGGCCGCGGCGTCCAGCTTGGCCAGCTTCATGTCGCCGTTGGCGATGGCGGCCTGCACCCGGCCGAACAACGCGGCCTGGTCGGCCGGGTCGCTTTCCACCAGGGCGGTGAACGCGGCGAGCGATTCGGCGTGCTGGCCCAGCGTGCCGAGGTCGGTGGCGATGAGCTGCTTGAACAGCCGGTTGGTGGGGGCCAGCGCGGTGGCCAGCTGCAGCCACTGCAAGGCCTGGGGAATGTTCTGGGCGCGGTGCGCGATGTCGACGGCGCGGGTCACGTAGTCGAGCTGGCCTGGCGCCAGCTGCAGCGCGCGCTCGGCTTGCTGGATGGCGTCCGGGAACTGGCTCTGGCGCGACAGCAGCAGAGCCATTTCAATGGCAGCCACCGGCCAGCCCGGCAGGGCGCTGATCGCGTGGCGCATGGCTTCCAGTGCCGCCTTCGGGCTGCCATTGGCCTCCGCCAGGCGCGACAGCAGCAGATAGACGCGCGCATCGCCCGGCGACGCGTTTTGGACCTGCTGCAACGCCTCGGCCGCGGCCGGGTATTGCCCGGACGAGATCATGGCTTCGATCTTGCGCAGTGTCTGGGTGACGTGGTCCGTCGGAATCGCTTGGGTGCTCATGAATTCAATTCTGCGTTGGCTCTAGAAAAAGTAGAGGCGTATACATAGCGGCGAGGCAGGCGGAAACAAGCCGTGTACCTGCTCATCGGGACCGGATTATCCCGCATCGCCCGGGCTCTGCCGCTCGAGCAGCATCGCATCGCCATAGCTGAAGAAACGGTATTGCCCCGCGATGGCGTGCCGGTAGAGCGCCATGGTGTGCGCGTAGCCGGTGAATGCGCTCACCAGCATCATCAGCGTGCTCTTGGGCAGGTGGAAGTTGGTGATCAAGACGTCGACCACCTGGAACCCGAAGCCCGGGGTGATGAAGATCTGCGTGTCGCCGCTGGCCAGGCCCGACGCGGCCCACGATTCGAGCGTGCGCACGCTGGTGGTGCCCACCGCCACCACCCGGCCGCCGCGGGCGCGGGTGTCGGCAATGGCCTGCTGCGTGGCGGGCGGCACCTCGTACCACTCGCTGTGCATCTGGTGCTCGGCGATGTTTTCGGTCTTGACGGGCTGGAACGTGCCGGCGCCCACATGCAGCGTGACGCTGGCGCGCCGCACGCCGCGGGCTTCCAGCGCGTCCAGCACGGGTTGGTCGAAGTGCAGCGCCGCAGTGGGGGCGGCCACGGCGCCGGGCGCGCGTGCGAACACCGTCTGGTAACGCTCGGCGTCTTCGGCCGAATCGGTGTGGGTGATGTAGGGCGGCAGCGGCACGTGGCCGTGGCGCTCCATCAGGGTGTAGGGGTCGTCGCCGGCGTCGTTGGACAACACGAAACGGAACAACGTGCCGTGGGCGTCGGGCCAGCGGCCGAGCAGCGTGGCGCGAAAGCCGGTTTCGCCGTCCTTGCCCACCAGCGCAATGGTGGCGCCGGGCTCGGGCTTCTTGCTCACGCGCATGTGCGCCGCCACCTGGTTGCCCGAGAGCACCCGTTCCACCAGCAATTCGACCTTGCCGCCGCTGGCTTTTTCGCCGAACAGGCGCGCCTTGACCACCTTGGTGTCGTTGAACACCAGCAGGTCGCCCGCGCGCAGCAGGCCTGGCAGATCGCGGAAGATGCGGTCGGCGGGCGTGGCCTGTGTGCCGTCGAGCAGGCGCGAGCCGCTGCGTTCGGCCGCCGGGTGTTGGGCGATCAAAGCCTCGGGCAGGACGAAATCGAAATCGCTGAGGGTGAAGTTGCGCTGGGACATCGGCAAAAAGGCTGGGCTTGACAGGCCCGCCGGGGAAACGAAGGAGTGACAGGGATGCGACAGGGATGCGACAGGGATGCGGCAGAGGCGCCGTCAGTTGCGACGGCGGGGGCCCGAACTTACCACGGCGCCTCGCCAAGGCCCGACCAAAGGGTGTTCAGGTCCAGGAAGCGCCAGTAGGCCGGGTCTTCGCGCCCGGCGATCTTCTCGGTGCAGCCCTCGGCCGAGAGGTCGACCAGCTCGGGCGGAATGCGCTCATCCTTGCGGATAGAAAAAAACACCTTCACCCGCGGCATCAGCAGCGAGCCGCCGCTTTGCTCCATCACCACGCCGATGCGCCCCGAACTCAGCCGCACCAGCGAGCCGATC
>JAQGMQ010000497.1 GCA_028292305.1 Rhodoferax sp. | reverse complement strand
TTGAAATCGCGCGCGGCCATCGTCGCCGCGGGGCCGATCGCCAACCTGCTGTTGGCCACGTTGCTCTACGCCATGGTCAACTGGGGTGGGGTGGACGAGCCGCGTGCCGTGCTGGCCCGCCCGGTGGCCGGCTCGGTTGCTGAAAAGTCCGGCCTGAACGGCGGTGAAACCGTGCTTCGCGCCGGCTGGGACGGCGAGGCGCTCGACACCACACGCTCGTTCGAAGACCTGCGCTGGCTGCTGACGCGCGGCGCACTCGACGGCAAGAACGTGCGTCTCGAGGTGTCGACCTCGCCAGCCCGTGTGCGCGAGGTGGTGTTGCCGCTGTCCGACATCGACGCCAGCGAGGCCGATGCGGCGCTGTACCGGCGCATCGGCATCCTCGGCCCATGGACACAACCGCTGATCGGCGAGGTGATGGCCGACGGCGCCGCGGCGCGCGAAGGCCTGCGCGCGGGCGATGTGGTGCAGCGCATCGGCGCCACCGAGATCGTCGACGGCCAGCAGTTGCGCGAGACCATCCGTGCGTCGGTCCGTGGCAACCAGCCGCTCGAGCAGCTGTGGAGCGTGCGCCGCGATGGCGCCACGACCGAGTTCAACGTGACGCCCGACGCCAAGCAGGAAGGCGCCGCGGTGTTCGGCCGCATCGGCGCCTATGTGGGTGCGCCGCCAGAAATGGTGACGATCGAATACGGATTCTTCGACGGCCTCTGGCAGGGCGCGGTGCGCACCTATGAAGTCTCGATGCTGACGTTGCGCATGATGGGCAAGATGGTCATCGGCGAAGCCTCTCTGAAGAACCTCAGCGGCCCGCTCACCATTGCCGATTTCGCGGGCAAGTCGGCCAGCCTCGGCCTGTCGCAATACCTGGTGTTCCTGGCCCTGATCAGCGTCAGCCTCGGGGTGCTGAACCTGCTGCCGCTGCCGGTTTTGGACGGGGGGCACCTGATGTATTATCTTTGGGAGGCTGTGACAGGCAAAAGCGTGTCCGACGCGTGGATGGAGCGGATGCAGCGCGGTGGCGTTGCCGTGCTGCTGGTGATGATGTCCATAGCGCTTTTTAACGACGTGACCCGTATCTTCGGCTAGCCGCACATGCGCGCCGGCCAGCGGGTTTGCAAACCACTATTCATGAACAATCACTTCCGTAGTTTTCGCGTGCGCGCCTTGAGCGCCGCTGTGGCCCTGCTTTTCGTGGCCAACTCCGCCTGGGCTGTCGACCCATTCGCGGTGCGTGACATTCGCATCGAAGGTCTGCAACGCGTCGAGCCCGGCACCGTGTTCGCGTCGCTGCCGTTCCGCGTGGGCGACACCTACAACGACGACCAGGGCTCCGCGGCGATT
The DNA here is from genome assembly GCA_028292305.1 of Rhodoferax sp. Classification (GTDB taxonomy): domain Bacteria; phylum Pseudomonadota; class Gammaproteobacteria; order Burkholderiales; family Burkholderiaceae_C; genus Rhodoferax_B. The sequence continues at coordinate 3,470 of JAQGMQ010000497.1, read as the reverse complement.
CGCGCGCTGTTTGCGCTCGGCCTGTTCAAGGACGTGCGCCTCGAAGTCAACGGCGACGTGCTGGTGGTGGTGGTCGAAGAGCGGCCCACCGTGGCCGATGTCGAGTTCAGCGGCGCCAAGGAATTCGACAAGGACGTGCTGAAGAAGTCGATGCGCGACGTCGGCCTGACCGAAGGCCGGCCTTACGACAAGGCCCTGACCGACCGCGCCGAGCAGGAGCTCAAGCGCCAGTACATCAACAAGAGTTTGTACAGCGCCGAAGTGGTGACCACGGTGACGCCGATCGAGCGCAACCGCGTCAACCTGAGCTTCAACATTTCCGAAGGCGAGCCCGCCAAGATCAAGGAAATCCACATAGTGGGCAACAAGGCCTTCAGCGAATCCACGCTGCGCGGGCTGTTCGAACTGGACACCGGCGGCTGGCTCAGCTGGTACACCAAATCCGACCGCTATTCGCGTGCCAAGCTCAATGCCGATATCGAAACCCTGCGCTCGTATTACTTGGCGCGCGGCTATCTCGAGTTCAAGGTCGAGACCACGCAGGTGGCGATTTCGCCCGACAAGCAGGACATCTCGATCACGCTCAACGTGACCGAAGGCGAGCGTTTCGTGGTGTCCAGCGTCAAGCTCGAAGGCAACTTCCTCGGCAAGGAAGACGAGTTCAAGTCGATGATCACCATCAAGCCGGGCGAGGCCTACAACGCCGACCGCGTGACCGAGACCACCAAGGCGTTCAAGGACAACTTCGGCAACTTCGGTTTTGCCTTCGCCACGGTCGAAGCCCGCCCCGACATCGACCGCGCCACCAACCAGGTCGCGCTGACGCTGCAGGCCGAGCCATCGCGCCGGGCCTATGTGCGCCGCGTCAACGTGGCCGGCAACAGCCGCACGCGCGACGAAGTGATCCGCCGCGAATTCCGCCAGTTCGAGTCGTCGTGGTACGACGGCGACAAAATCAAGCTGTCGCGCGACCGTGTCGACCGCCTGGGTTATTTCAAGGAAGTCAACATCGAGACCAACGAGGTGCCGGGCGCACCCGACCAGGTCGACGTGCAAATGAACGTCGAAGAAAAACCCACCGGCAGCCTGCAACTGGGCGCCGGTTTCTCCAGCTCCGAAAAGCTGGCACTGTCGTTCAGCATCAAGCAGGAAAACGCGTTCGGCTCGGGCAACTACCTCGGCCTGGAAGTCAACACCAGCAAGTACAACCGCACCATCGTGCTGAGCACGGTCGACCCGTACTTCACCACCGACGGCATCTCGCGTTCGATCGACCTGTACCACCGCTCGTCCCGGCCGTACAACGACCAGGGCGGCAACTACCAGCTGGTGACGCAGGGCGCGGGTCTGCGTTTCGGCATTCCGTTCAGCGAACTCGACACGGTCTACATCGGCGGCAGCCTGGAGCGCACCACGATCAAGCCCGGCACCAACATCCCCGCGACCTACCTGGCCTATGCCGATGAGTTCGGCTACACCAGTTCGGCGATTCCGTTCACGTTGGGCTGGTCGCGCGACAACCGCGACAGCACGCTCGCGCCAAGCTCGGGCCGCTACCAGCGCTTCAACACCGAGCTGGCATTGATCGGCGACGCGCGTTATGTGCGCAGCAACTACCAGTTCCAACAGTACGTGCCGTTGAGCAAACAGTTCACGCTGGCACTGAACGGTGAAGTCGGCTTGGGCAAGGGCCTGAGCAACCAGCCATTCCCGATCTTCAAGAACTTCTACGGCGGCGGTCTCGGTTCGGTGCGTGGCTTCGAGCAGGGCACCCTGGGCCCCCGCGACGTGACCGGCTCGGTGATCGGCGGGCCGAAGAAGGTCAACATGAATATCGAGTTGATGACGCCTTTCCCGGGCGCCGGCAACGACCGCACCCTGCGCATGTTCGGCTTCTTCGATGCCGGCAATGTGTATGGGGATGATGAAAAAATGAAACTCAACGAGCTGCGTGCGTCGACCGGTGTGGGCCTGAGCTGGGTCTCTCCGGTGGGCCCGCTGCGGCTCGCTTATGCGTTGCCAGTCAAGAAATTCGCTGGCGATAGAATCCAAAAACTGCAATTCCAAATAGGTACGTCTTTCTAATGAAGAATCTTTTACGTCAGGGCTGGTCGGTCGTCATCGTGGGTGCGATGGCGTTGTCGATCCAGGCCCATGCACAGACGGAAGACTTCCGTGTCGGTTTTGTCAGCACCGACCGCATCTTCCGTGAGTCCAACGCTGCCAAGGCCGCGCAAGTCAAGCTCGAGCAGGAATTCTCCAAGCGCGAAAAAGAGCTGGGCGACATTGGCACCGCACTCAAGTCGGCCTCCGACAAGTTCGAACGCGAAGCGCCGACCCTGGCCGAAAGCCAACGCACGACGCGCCAGAAACAACTCGTCGACCAGGACCGCGACTTCCAGCGCAAGCGCCGCGAGTTCCAGGAAGACCTGAATTCGCGCAAGAACGAAGAGCTGCAGCAAGTGCTCGAGAAGGCCAACCGCGTCATCAAGCAGGTTGCCGAAAGCGAAAAGTACGACGCCGTGCTGCAGGAAGCTGTGTATATCAATCCAAAGCACGACATCACCGACAAGGTCCTCAAGGACTTGAACGCCACCGGCGCCAAGTAAAGTGGCTGCGCTGGAGACAACAGCATGGCCCTGCTTCTTGGTGAGATCGTCGGCTCGCTCGGCGGTGAGTTGCACGGCGACCCCGGTCTGCGCATCGAGGGCCTGGCGCCGCTCGAATCGGCCGGAAGCGCTGAACTTGCCTTCCTGAGCAACCCGAAGTACCGGCAACAACTGGCCGCCTCTCAGGCGGCCTGTGTCATTGTGGGCCCGGCCATCGCCGAGGCCGCGCGAACCCGCGGCGCCTGCATCGTGGCGCCTGATCCGTATCTCTACTTTGCCCGGCTGACGCAGTTGTGGCGGCGCAGCAGCGGGCGTGGCCCCAAGCCCGGCATCCATCCGACGGCAGTGGTCGACGCGGAAGCGGTGGTCGACCCGACCGCGAGCATCGGTCCGTTGTGCGTCGTCGAGCGTGGTGCGCACATCGGCGCCTACACCGTGCTCAAGTCACGCGTCACCGTCAGCGAAGACTGCCATATCGGCGCGCGCTGCCTGCTGCACCCCGGCGTGGTGATCGGCGCCGACGGCTTCGGTTTTGCGCCCAATGCCGGCGCCTGGGAAAAGATCGAACAACTCGGCGCCGTGCGCATCGGCGACGACGTGGAGATCGGAGCCAACACCTGCATCGACCGCGGCGCGCTGGCCGATACCGTGATCGAAGACGGCGTGAAGCTCGACAACCTGATCCAGATCGGGCACAACGTGCGCATCGGCCGCCACAGCGCACTGGCCGGTTGCTCGGCGGTGGCGGGCAGCGCCACCATCGGCGCGCATTGCACCGTGGGCGGTGCCGGCATGGTGCTGGGCCACCTGACGCTGGCCGACCATGTCCACATCTCGGCGGCCTCGCTGGCCACGCGTTCG
>JAQGMQ010000496.1 GCA_028292305.1 Rhodoferax sp. | reverse complement strand
GCGGCCGGGTGCAGATTTCCGGCGCCATGAGCAGCGCGGAAGCCAACAACATCTCCATCCTGCTGCGTTCCGGCGCCCTGGCCGCGCCGATGGAAATCATCGAAGAACGCACCATCGGCCCGAGCCTGGGCGCCGAGAACATTTCCAAGGGCTTCCACAGCGTGACCTGGGGCTTCGTGGCCGTGGCGATCTTCATGTGCTGCTACTACATGCTGTTCGGCGTGTTCTCCAGCATTGCGCTGGCGGTCAACCTGCTGATGCTGGTGGCCGTGCTGTCGATGCTGCAGGCTACCCTGACCTTGCCCGGGATGGCGGCCATGGCCCTGGTGCTGGGCATGGCCATCGACGCCAACGTGCTGATCAACGAACGGGTGCGCGAAGAGCTGCGTGCGGGGGCTTCGCCGCAAGGTGCGATCCACGCCGGTTACGACCGCGCCTGGGCCACGATTCTCGACTCCAACGTGACCAGCCTGATCGCCGGCGTGGCGCTGCTGGCCTTCGGCTCGGGCCCGGTGCGCGGCTTCGCGGTGGTGCACTGCCTGGGCATTGCGACCAGCATGTTCTCGGCCGTGTTCTTCTCGCGCGGTTTGGTAAACCTGTGGTACGGCCGCCAGAAGAAGTTGAAGACGGTTTCCATCGGCACCGTGTGGCGGCCTGACGCGCAAGCGCAGGTCAAGGCTTAGATCCGCAAGCTTCCCAGTCCGCAAGCCACCACCGAACCACGCATCAACGCAGCAGGCCGTTCCGGGCCGACCGTCAGGGCCCACAAGCCCCACGCGACCCGAACGCCTCTCAAAGGACCCTCCATGGAGTTTTTCAAAATTCGCCGCGACATTCCGTTCATGCGGAATGCGCTGATCTTCAACGTGATCTCGTTCGCGACCTTCTTCGCGGCGGTGTTCTTCCTGTTCTCGCGCGGGCTGCACCTGTCGGTCGAATTCACTGGCGGTACGCTGATGGAAGTCACCTATTCGCAGCCGGCCGACCTGGACAAGGTGCGCAAGCTGGTGGCGGGCCTGGGCTACAACGATGTGCAGGTGCAGAACTTCGGCACCTCGCGCGACGTGCTGATCCGACTGCCCGCGGCCAAGGGCGTGAGCTCGGCCCAGCAAAGCGAAAAGGTGATCGGCGCGCTGAAGACCGAAGACGCCTCGGTGGGCCTGCGCCGCACTGAATTCGTGGGGCCGCAGGTGGGCGACGAGCTCACGGTGGACGGCCTGAAGGCGCTGGCCTTCGTGGTGGCCGGCATCATCATCTACCTGGCGATACGCTTCGAGTGGAAATACGCTGTGGCGGCGATCATCGCCAACCTGCACGACGTGGTGATCATCCTGGGGTTCTTCGCGTTCTTCCAGTGGGAATTTTCGTTGCCGGTGCTGGCGGCGGTGCTGGCGGTGCTGGGTTATTCGGTGAACGAATCGGTGGTCATCTTCGATCGCATACGTGAGAACTTCCGGCGCTACCGCAAGATGAACACGGTACAGGTGATCGACAACGCCATCACGTCCACCATCAGCCGCACTATCATTACGCATGGATCAACCCAGATCATGGTTTTGTCGATGTTCCTGTTCGGTGGGCCGACGCTGCATTATTTCGCGCTGGCGCTTACCATCGGTATCTGCTTCGGCATCTATTCCTCGGTCTTCGTCGCCGCGGCCATCGCCATGTGGTTAGGCATCAAGCGCGAAGATCTGGTCAAGAGCACGAGTAAAAAAGAAGAAGACCCCAACGATCCGAATGCAGGCGCGACCGTCTGACCTGCGCTCCCGAAAATGGCAACCAGCACGTCCAGCCCCCATAACCGTTCGCTAGCTCTAAAAGCCAGAGAGAAATTCGTCGTCGAGGCGGGGCAGACGCTGGGCGAACTGCGCGCCGCCGTGCGCGAACGGCTTGCCGTGCTGGTCGAAGAGGTGCGCACCGCACGCGAAATGCAGGACCGCCGCGACATCTGGACGGCCTACCAGCAACGCGCGGCCAGTTGGGAAGCCGGCACCTTCGCCGCCTGGCAAAAGCTGCTGCAAACGCCATCGGGCGCGGCGGCACCCCGGCAAACCGCCTCGACGTTCGAACTCATGGGCGACGACGTGGTGGAGAACAAGATCCTCGCGTCGCGCCTGGCCCAGGTAATCCAGGACCGCACGGCCCAGGAATTCGCCGACTTCAGCGCCTGCCTGCAAATGCTCGAAGGCAGCGACGAACTGGCCAGCACCGATGCGGCACGCCCCGAGACCCTGATGCTGGGCCTGGTGGAGCAGTGGGCCGCGGCCGGGCTGTCGCGCGCCGCGCTGGCGATGGTCAACGACGTCATGCAGCGCGAACTTGCCGCGCACCTGCTCGACGCGTACAAGGCCGGCAACGCGTTTCTGTCGGCGAACGGCATCACGCCATCGGCCGACCTGCGTGGGCGCGTGCGCCGCACCGACAGCGCCAGCATGGCCGGCGGTGCCGCTTCGCGCCCCCAAGGTGATGGCGGCCAGGGTGACCCCTCGGGTTGGGCCGCAAGCGGCAGGATGGGGCCGGCCGGATCGGGAGCAGGATCGGGAGCAGGATCGGGCGGCGGCGGCGCGCGTGGCGCACCGACCCAAAGCGGCGGCATGCGTGGTTCGGGCTCAGGCTCAGGCTCAGCCGCGGGCTCGGCTGCCGAAGAAACCCGCATGATGACGGTCGCCTCGCCGCTGGCCCGTGCGCGCCGCCGTGCACAGGGCGTGATGGTCCACCTGAAACGGGTGTTGACCGACCACATCAGCGACTTCGACAAGACCGTGCAACAACCGGTGACTCCGAGCCTGGCCCGCGCCATTGCGCGCAAACAGGACGGCGGCGACACCGATCCCATGTATGGCAGCGTGGCCGGCACCGGCGCCCTGGACTACGGCCGGGCCGATGTCGCCCACGTGGCCAGTGCGCTGCGCGAGCGTTCGAACGAACTCAAGAAGGTCGCGTCGACCACCGCCGAAAAGGCGACGATCGAGATCGTGGCCCTGATGTTCCAGAGCATCCTGGCCGAAGAGCGGATTCCGCCCGCGGTGCGGGTCTGGTTTGCCCGCCTGCAGTTGCCGGTATTGCGCGTGGCGCTGGCCGAGCCTGAATTCTTCAGCACCCTCGACCACCCCGCACGCCAGTTGATCGACCGCATGGGCTCCTGCGTGATGGGTTTCGACGCGGCCGCCATCAACGGCAGCGCGTTGGAGACCGAAATCAAGCGCGTGGTGCAGGTGATCGAGCAGTACCCCGAAACCGGCCGGCGCGTGTTCCAGCTGGTGTATGACGAATTCCAGCAATTCCTCTCCAAATACCTCACCGAGAAGGGCAGCACGCTGCGCGTGGCCACGCTCGCGCAGCAGGTCGAGCAGAAGGAAACCCTCGCGATCCAGT
>JAQGMQ010000045.1 GCA_028292305.1 Rhodoferax sp. | reverse complement strand
TGAGCAGCGGGCGCATCGAGCTCGCGGGCAAGGACATCACGCACGCCAAGGCCAACACGCGCGGGCTGGGCATCGTGTTCCAGACCTACGCGCTGTTTCCGCACATGACCGTGGCCGACAACGTGAGCTTCGGCCTCGAGATGCGCAAGATGCCCAAGGCCGAGCGCGCCGAACGCGTGAAGCAGGCGCTGGCGCTGGTGCACCTCGAGCCGCACGCCACGCGCTACCCGCGCGAGCTCTCGGGCGGCCAGCGCCAGCGCGTCGCGCTCGCCCGTGCGCTGGTGATCGAGCCGCCGGTGCTGCTGCTGGACGAGCCGCTCTCGAACCTGGACGCCAAGCTGCGCGAGGAGATGCAGTTCGAGCTGCGCCAGATCCAGCGCAAGGTGGGCACCACCACGGTCATGGTCACCCACGACCAGAGCGAAGCCATGTCGATCAGCGACCGCGTGGTGGTGATGGAAGCCGGCCGCGCCACGCAGATCGACCACCCGCACCAGGTCTACGAACATCCGCGCACGCGTTTCATCTCGACCTTCGTTGGCAAGGCCAACCTGTTGACCGGCTGCGTCGTGCCCTGCGGCACCGCCGCCGGCACGCGGGTCGACCTGGGCGCGCTGACGGTGGACATGGATGCCACCGGCCTGCCTTCCGGCGCGCAGGTGCTGTTCAGCGTGCGGCCCGAAAAGATGCAGCTGGTGCCGGCCGGCGCGGGCCGCATCGACGGTACCGTGCGCGAACGCTTCTTCCTCGGCAGCCAGTGGCTGTATGCGGTGACCACCCCCGTGGGCGAGCTGATGGTGCTGAGCCCGAACGACGGCCGCGACGCGATCGACGAAGGCCAGTCGGCCGGCGTGGCCTGGCCCGACCACTGCGGCCGTGTGTTGCCCGCGGACGCGGTGATTGCGGTGGACGCCAAAGCCGAGGCGGTCGCGTGAAGAACAAGGCCACCCCCTGGTTCCTGTCGGGCCCGGCACTGCTGATGTTCACCGCGCTGCTGCTGGTGCCGCTGGCGCTGACGGCGGTGCAGTCGTTCAACGTGAACGACCCGGCCACCGGCCCGAAGGCCGGCGAGTTCACGCTGGAGCACTACGCCCATGTGTTCACCGACTCGTATTACGGCGCGATCTTCTGGCGCACCTTCTGGATCTCGGGTCTGGTCACGCTGATCTGCGTGGTGGTGGGCGCGCCCGAGGCCTACATCCTGAGCCGCATGGGCAACCCCTGGCGCTCGATCCTGCTGCTGGTGGTGCTGGCGCCGCTGCTGGTGTCGGTGGTGGTGCGGGCCTTCGGCTGGAGCATGTTGCTCGGGCCCGAGGGGCTGGTCAACCGCTTGTTTGGCCTGGTCGGCATCGGCCCGGTGAAGATGCTCTACACCGAGGTCGCGGTGATCATCGCGCTGGTGCATGTGATGCTGCCGTTCATGGTGATCCCGGTGTGGACCTCGCTGCAGAAGCTCGACCCCGGCGTCGAAAACGCGGCGCTGTCGCTGCAGGCCACGCCCTTCACCACGCTGCGGCGCATCGTGCTGCCGCAGGTGATGCCGGGCATTTTGTCGGGCAGCCTGATCGTGTTCGGCCTGGCGGCGAGTTCGTTCGCCATACCCGGACTGCTCGGCGGGCGGCGGCTGAAAATGGTGGCGACCGTGGTCTACGACGAGTACCTGCATGAGCTGAACTGGCCGCTCGGCGCCGCGATTGCGCTGGTGCTGCTGGTGGCCAACCTGGTGGTGATGCTGAGCTACAACCGGCTGGTCGAAGGCCGCTACAAGAAATCGTTGGGCTGACCATGCGCAAGAACGGACCCATCGCCCTGCTGTTCAACGCCCTGGTCATCGCCTTCATGCTGGCACCGCTTCTGGTGGTGTGCGTGGTGGCGTTCACGCCCGAGAACACGCTCACGCTGCCGACCACGCATTTCTCGCTGCGCTGGTTTCGCGCCGCTTTCGAACACCCCGACTTCATGCAGTCGTTCTGGAACAGCCTGTGGCTGGCGCTGGCCTCGGCCACGCTGGCCACGCTGCTGGCGGTGCCGGCCGGCATGGCCATCACGCGGTATGACTTTCCGGGGCGCGGCTTTCTGAACGGGCTGTTTCTATCGCCGCTGATCATTCCGCACCTGGTGCTGGGCGTGGCCCTGTTGCGGCTGTTCGCGCTGATCGGCGGCACCGGCAGCTTCGGCTGGTTGATCATGGCCCATGCGCTGATCGTCACGCCCTACACGCTGCGGCTGGTGGTGGCGGCGCTGGTGGGTTTCGACCGCAGTGCCGAACACGCGGCCCTGTCGCTCGGCGCGAGCCAGGCCACGGTGTTCACGCGCATCACGCTGCCGATGATTTTGCCGGGCGTCACCGGCGGCTGGATGCTGGCCTTCATCAACAGCTTCGACGAGGTGACGATGTCGATCTTCGTCACCGCGCCGAGCACGGTCACGCTGCCGGTGCGCATGTACATGTACGCCACCGAATCCATCGACCCGCTGATGGCCGCGGTGTCGGCGCTGATGGTGGCGGTGACGGCCTGCGCCATGGTCATCCTCGACCGCATTTATGGCCTCGACCGGGTACTCGTGGGGAATCGAT
>JAQGMQ010000040.1 GCA_028292305.1 Rhodoferax sp. | reverse complement strand
ACGACGAGATGGCGACCCGCGCCGCCCGGCTCGCCACCTGGCACGCGCAGACACCGGAATACGCGCCGTCGACACGTGTGCTCGAACGTGGCGAGCTGCTGCGCCGTTTCCCCACCATGCGCCTGGGCGCGGCGGTGGCCGGCGCCAGCCTGGGCGAGCTGGACGGCCACGTCAACCCGCTGCGCCTGCTGGCGGCATTGCAGACCGCCTTTCTGCGCTTGGGCGGGCAGTTGCGCAGTCACCAGCCGGTGACCGCCATCCACCCGCTGCCCGGCGGCGGCTTCGAGGTCAGAGCCGGTAGCACCCAGGCGCGGGCCGAACGCGTGGTCATCGCGGCCGGTCTCGGCTCGGCCGCCCTGGGCGCGATGGTCGGGCTCGACGTACCGCTGCGGCCGCAGCGCGGCCAGATCCTGGTCACCGAGCGGCTGGCGCCCTTGTTGCCGATACCGGCCAGCGGCCTGCGCCAGACCGGCGAAGGCACGGTCATGGTCGGGGTGACGCAGGAAGAGGTGGGCTACGACCTGCACACCACCTCGGAGGCCGCCGTGCGCATGACGCGCAAGGCCCTGCGGGTGCTGCCCGATCTGGCCCAGGCGCGGCTGGTGCGCCAGTGGGCCTGTCTGCGGGTGATGACACCCGACGGTGGCCCGGTCTACGCCAGCGCGCCCGACCACCCCGGCGCGGACATCGCGCTGTGCCATTCCGGCGTCACGCTGGCCTCGTTCCACGCGGGCACCTATGCCCGTGCCCTGGCCGGCGGCGCGCCGCCCGACACCCTGCGTATTTTTCACCATGAGCGTTTCAATGTTCAAGAAGTTGCCTGAGTCCGGCGCCGCGGCGCTGACGCTCTACATCGACGGCCTGGCCGTTGCCGCCGAGGGCGGCGAAACCGTGGCCGCCGTGCTGCTGCGCCAGCCCACGCCGGCCAGCCGCAGCACGCCCGTGCACGCAAGCCCGCGCGCCCCCTTTTGCATGATGGGCGTGTGTTTCGACTGCCTGGCCATCGTCGACGGCGTGGCTTCCACGCAGTGTTGCCTGGTCACGGTGCGCGAAGGCATGCGCGTCGAACGCCAGTTCGGCCGCCGGAGCGTGCTGCCATGAGCCGCGTTTTCGACGTGGTGGTGATCGGCGCCGGGCCGGCCGGCATGAGCGCGGCCATCGGCCTGCGCGGCCACGGGCTTTCGGTGCTGGTGGTCGACGAACAGCCCGCACCGGGCGGCCAGATCTGGCGCGCCGTCGAGGCCGTGGCGCCCACGCCCACGGGCCGGTTGCTGGGCGACGCCTACCGCGAAGGCGCCGGCCTGGCGGGCCGATTCCGCGGCTGTGGCGCCGTCTATGAAGCCCAGACCCAGGTCTGGCAGATCGAGCCGGGCGAGCCGGGCGGGTCGGGTCGGCAGGTCTACATGTCGTGCGACGGCCAGGCCGAAATGGTGCGGGCCGGGCACGTCGTGCTGGCGCTGGGTGCGCAGGAAAGGCCGGCACCGTTCCCGGGCTGGACGCTGCCCGGCGTGCTCACCGTGGGCGCGGCGCAGATCCTGCTGAAGACCTCGCGCCAGGTGCCGACCGAACCGGTGTGGGTGGTCGGCAGCGGGCCGTTGCCCCTGCTCTACATGGCGCAACTGCTGCGTGCCGGCGGCAAGATCGCGGGCTGGCTCGACACCGCGCCGCCGGGCGGCTGGCGCCGTGCCTTGCCCTGGGCCGCCGCCGCGCTGGCCGACTGGCGCGAGATCGGCAAGGGCCTGGCCTGGCTGCGCGAGATCCGGGCCGCCGGGGTCCGGCACGTGCGCGGCGTCACCCAGGTGCGGGCGCTGGGCGAGGGCCGCCTGCAAGAGGTGGAATACACCCTGGCCGACGGCAGCAGCACACGCGCGCCGGCCAGCGTGTTGTTGTCGCACGAAGGCATCGTGCCCTCCATCCACATGACGCTGGCGCTGGAATGCACACACCGCTGGAACGCGCAGCAGGCCTGCCTCGCGCCAGACCTGGATGCCTGGGGCCAGACCAGCCAGCCGGGCGTCCATGTGGCCGGCGACGCTGCCGGCATCGGCGGCGCGAAGGCCGCCTGTGTGCGCGGCGAGCTGGTGGCGCTCGGCGTGGCCCGGCAGGCCGGCAGGTTATCGGCCGAGGCCGCCACGGCCCAGGCCGCACCGCTGCGCTCCGCGCTGGCGGGCCTGCTGCGCCTGCGCCCGATGCTGGACGCGTTGTACCCGCCCCGGGCCAGCAGCATGTCGCCGCCCGATGACACCATCGTCTGCCGCTGCGAGGAACTTACGGCGGGCGACATCCGCAAGGCCGCCGCCATCGGCCAGCCCGGCCCGAACCAGGTCAAGGCCTACACCCGCGCCGGCATGGGGCCGTGCCAGGGCCGGCAGTGCGGCTACACCGTGGCCCACATCATCGCCGCCGAACAGCGGCGGCCGGTGGCCGAGGTCGGCTTCTACCGGGTTCGCCCGCCGCTGAAGCCGCTGACGCTGGGCGAACTCGCCTCGCTGCAGATCGACGGGGCGCGAGCGCCATGATGCGGTACGCCATCAAGCGGCTGCTGCTGGCCGTGCCCACGCTGCTGGCCATGCTCACCGCGGTCTTCGTCCTGGTGCGGCTGGTGCCCGGCGACCCGGCCGCGGTGATGCTCGGCGACCAGGCCAGCGCCGAGGCGCTGGCCGCCTTGCGCAAGCTGCTGGGCCTGGACCTGCCGGTGCATCTGCAGTACCTGCACTTCCTGCGCGACATGTTGTCGGGCAATTTCGGGGTGTCCATGGCCAGCGGCAGAACGGTGCTGAACGAGGTCGCCCTGGTGCTGCCCTGGACCTTGCAGCTGACCGCCGCGTCGATCCTGATCGGCGTGGTCTTCGGCCTGCCGCTGGGCATCTGGGCGGCGCTGCGCCGCAATGCCTGGCCCGACTACCTGGGCCGGCTGCTGTCGCTGATCGGGCTGTCGTTCCCGGCCTTCGTGTCGGCCATCCTGATGCTGCTGGTGTTCGCCATCGAGCTGCGCTGGTTCCCGGTCATCGGCAACACCGGTTCGGGGTCGTTCACCGAGCAGCTGCGCAACCTGGCGCTGCCGGCCTTCAACCTGGGACTGATCATGACGGCCTATGTGATGCGGGTCACGCGTTCGTCGATGCTGGGGGTGATGGGCGAAGACTACATCCGCACCGCCCGCGCCAAGGGCGTGCGCCCCATGCGGCTGGTGCTGCGCCACGGCCTGCGCAACGCCCTGATCCCGATCGTGACGGTGGTGGGCCTGTACTTCGGCACGCTGATCGGCAACTCGGTGCTGACCGAGATCGTCTTCAACCGGCCGGGACTCGGCAAGCTGATTCTCGGTGCGCTGAACGCGCGCGACTACACCTTGCTGCAGGGCCTGATGGTGGTGTTCGCGGCCTGCGTGATCGTGGTCAATCTGTTGACCGACCTGGTGTACGGGTTGGTCGATCCAAGGGTGAAATACAAATGAGGAATGACCAATGACTACCGTTGCCGCGCCCCTGGCCGCCCGGCCGAACACCTTGTGGCGCGCCCTGCGCAACAACCGCCTGTCGTGGATCGGCATCGGGCTGTTGCTGGTGATCGTGCTGGCCGCGGTGTTCGCGCCCTGGCTCGCGCCCTACGACCCCTTGCAGCAGAACATCGCCTTCCGGCTCGAGCCGCCGTCGGCCGAGTTCTGGCTCGGCACCGACAGTTATGGCCGCGACGTGTTGTCGCGCCTGATCTTCGGCTCGCGGGTGTCTCTGCTGGTCGGGGTCGTGGCGATCCTGATCGCCATGGGCATCGGCTCGGCGCTGGGCATTCTGGCGGGCTACGTGGGCGGGCTGGTCGACCAGCTGGTCATGGGCCTGGTCGACGTGCTGCTGTCCTTTCCGACCTTGCTGCTGGGGCTGATGGTGGCCGCCATGCTGGGCGCCAGCCTGCAGAACCTGATCATCGCCATTGCCATCACCGAGATCGCGCCTTTCGTGCGGGTGGCGCGGGCGCCGACGATTGCGTTGAAGCAGCGCGACTTCGTGGAGGCGGGCCGGGCGCTGGGCTTCGGGCCGATGCGGCTGATGGGCGTGCACATCCTGCCCAACATGGTGTCGGACGTGGTGGTGCTCGGCTCCCTGTGGATGGCCTCGGCGATCCGCACCGAGGCATCGCTGAGCTTCGTCGGCATGGGGATGCCGCCGCCCACCGCCACCTGGGGCAGCATGATCCGCGAAGGCTTCGAGAACATCCTCGACGCCTGGTGGCTCACGGTGTTTCCGAGCCTCGCCATCCTGCTGACGGTGCTGGCGCTGAACCTGCTGGGCGACGCCCTGC